>DAIPZX010000090.1:0-7968 GCA_036781995.1 Massilibacteroides sp.
ATAGTGATGTTGAAAACATGGTTACTCCCCAATAACGAATGGCTGAATAGTTACCCTGCGTACTACAACGAATGGCTATTTATACGATAAATCCTTCCGGATATTGCATCGTTACGCAATGTAATGAGCCGTGTTGTTTGATTAAAGGGAGACAGTCGATTCCGGTAATTTCCCGTTCGGGGAAAGCCTTTTGCAAGGCTGCTTTTGCGATTTCATCTTTTGGAGAATTGTAGAATGGTAATAATACGGCTCCGTTGATGATCAGAAAATTGGCGTAAGTTGCCGGAAGACGCTCGCCTTCCCATACTACTTCGTCTGCCATGGGGAGGGCGATCAGCTTGTATGGTTCGCCGTTTGCTTGTTGGAAAGCCTTCAGTTCTTCTTCCATTTGCCGTAATTCGTCGTAATGCTCGTCTTTTTCGTCGGTGCATTTTACGTAGGCGATTGTATCTTCACTGCAAAAACGGGCTAAAGTGTCAATATGACTATCGGTGTCATCTCCTGCCAGATAACCGTTTTCGAGCCAAAGCACGCGATCAAGCCCAAAAATGTCCTTCAGGTGTTGTTCAATCTGTGAGCGGTCAAGATATTCATTCCGGTTGGCAGAAAGAAGGCATTCGGCTGTTGTTAGTAAAGTGCCTTTGCCATCAGATTCGAGGCTTCCGCCTTCCAGCACAAAAGGCTGCATGTTGACCGGAATAACACCTTCTGCGAACGTATCCGTATGAAAGAGATTGCGTGTGATCAGATTGTCTTTTCCTGCGGCAAACTTCATGCCCCAGCCATTGAATGTAAAATCACAGACCACAGGCACACCGCCGTCAAAAACCGAAATTCCACCATGATCCCGCGCCCAGGTGTCGTTTGTTTCCATTTCACGGAAAATGATTTTGCTCTCATCTACTTCGCCCAATACGGTGCGCACTTCCTGTTCGTCGGGACAAACAATAAGCAGTTTTTCCCGCTTCATTATCTCTTTAGCAATAGCCGCAAAACAGGGAATTACTTCATTCATCAACGATGCCCAATCCGTATTTTCATGCGGCCAGGTTAATTGAACGGCACTTTGCGGATACCATTCGGCGGGAAATATAACACGATTTTCCATTATACTCATGAATTATTGCCTGCAAAGCTATATCAAATATCCGGAATAAAGGGTAAAAGGAAATTGTAAAGGAGGTTTACGGACTTTTTTTTGTCCATATTCTGACTTTGTTTGAAACAGATAGGATCATTCGTTTGATTTTATGTTATCTTCGCTTAATAAAATATCATTTCAATACACAAATGGAAATCATTATAATTATCGGTTTGATCCTGTTAAACGGACTTCTTTCTATGTCGGAAATAGCTCTTGTGTCCGCTCGTAAATCAAAACTTGAACTTGAGGCCAAAAAAGGAGGGAAAGCTGCTCAATCGGCTTTAGTCTTAATGAGTAAACCGGATACTTTTTTTTCCACTATTCAGATCGGAATTACATTGATCGGTATTCTTACCGGTTTGTATTCGGGTGAAGCTTTCGCAGGCGATTTGGCCGAAATAATCAGTCAAGTGCCCGTATTGGAGTCTTATGCACTTTTGATTTCCAAAACCTTAATTGTTATTGTGGTGACTTACTTTACGCTTATCTTGGGCGAATTGGTTCCGAAAAGAGTAGGGATGGGAAAAGCGGAAAGAATCGCTAAAATAATGGCCCGGCCGATGTCATTCCTGTCTGTTATTACCTCTCCGGTGGTTTGGTTTCTGTCTGTCAGTACCAATTTTGTATTGAGCCTGTTGGGTATGAAAATGATGGACGACAGCAAGGTTACCGAGGAAGAAATAAAGGCCATTGTAAAAGAAGGTTTGGACGATGGCGAAGTGCAGGAGGTAGAACAGGATATTGTAGAGCGTGTGTTTAATCTGGGCGACCGGAATATCGGTACGATCATGACGCACCGCGCGGAGCTTGTCTGGCTTGACCCGACCGATACACAGGAATCAGTCAAAGAAAAAGTGAAAGAGCATTTGTTTAATACCTATCCCGTCGCCTCTGAAAAGTTTGATAATATCTTAGGTGTGGTTCATCTGAAAGATTTGTTTTTACGATTGGATGCGCCGGATTTTTCTTTGGAACAGGTTATTCGTCCTGCCCAATTCCTGCCGGAAAACTTAAGTGTTTACAATGCTTTGGAGCAATTCAAAGAAGCTCGTCTGAAGTCCGCGTTAGTAACCGATGAGTTTGGCGGTATCCAGGGAATTGTGACATTGAAAGATATTATGGAGGCCTTGATCGGTCAAATGCCGGAGGTGGGTGAAGAATTGGAGATTGTTGAGCGTGAAGACGGCACCTGGTTGGTTGATGGGCAGTTTTCGTTTTATGACTTTCTGGATTATTTTGACATGGAAGATCTTTATGCGGAACATGATTACAATACACTGGCGGGGCTTGTGCTCGAAGTGCTCGAACGGGTTCCGCGAACCGGAGAAAAATTAACCTGGCTGAACTTTGAATTTGAAATAGTAGATATGGATGGTGTGCGTATTGATAAAGTGCTTGTGAGGAAACTTTTTGATGATAAATAATAGAAATTTCATGTATCTTATTTCGTACATTAACTATTTTGTTCTTCTTGTATAATATAAGATAATAAATAGCCAGAATGCTAAGGTGTTATCTTTGCTGAATAACACATTATTTTTGTTGATTTTTTAAAAAGAATGTGTTTATATTTGTGACCGGATAAAATGGTGATACAAATGAAAGCACAAAATATCAATACGGAAATTCTCTCCCCGCATGTGTCTGTAGACTGTGTGTTGTTGGGTATTGTAGGTGATAAACTCTGCGTTTTGCTTGCGGAGTTAACCCGTGAGAACCATGAAAAAGGATTCAAACTACCCGGTAGCCTCATTTATGAAACAGAAGACCTGGATCAGGCAGCTTCCCGCATTTTAAAAGAATCGACCGGACTTACCCGTATCCCATTAAAACAATTCCGGAGTTTTGGCGATCCCGCGCGTACCACAGATAAAGATGATGTGCATTGGCTGGAACGAGCTTCTAAACTGAAAGTAGGAAGAATCGTGACGGTTGCTTACCTGGCTTTGTGTAAAGTGCGCAAACGCATGAATACGCATGAACGATATAATACGGCGCATTGGCTGCCGGTAGAAAACCTGCCCCGCCTTTTGTTTGACCATGCGTATATTGTGAAAACGGCAGTGCAGGAAATACGCAGATGGGTGGATATCGAACCCAAAATCGTTTTTGACTATCTCCCTTCTAAATTCACGGTTTCAGAGCTTCGGCGCACGTATGAAATTATTTATGATAAGAAACTGGATGTGCGTAACTTTCATAAGAAAGTGAACTCACTGGGGTATATTGTGCCTACCAATGAAATGGAAGAAGGTGTTCCGCATCGTTCTGCCCGTTTTTATCGTTTTGACGCTGTTAAGTACAAGAGGATATATTCAAAATTGAGTAATAACTAAAATAAATACGAAAGAACTATGTATCTGTTAGGATGTGATATCGGCAGTTCGTCGGTAAAGGCTTCGGTTGTAAACGGAGAAACAGGACAGACTGTCGGCTCCGATTTTTTTCCCAAAGAAGAGGCGTTTATTCAAGCTGTAAAACCCGGATGGGCAGAACAGAACCCGGATGATTGGTGGACTTACCTTAAGCTTGCAATCTCGGGTGCTTTGCGTAAAGCGGGCATAAATGGCGAAGATATAAAGGCGATCGGTATCTCTTACCAGATGCACGGGCTTGTGCTGGTCGATAAGCAAATGAATGTACTTCGCCCATCTATCATCTGGTGCGACAGCCGGGCGGTAAGCTTAGGTGATCGTGCTTTCCATGCGATAGGAGAAGAGAAATGTTTGTCTCACTTATTGAATTCGCCGGGTAATTTTACCGCCTCTAAGTTGGCTTGGGTAAAAGAAAACGAGCCGGATTTATTTAAGAAGGTACATAAGTTTATGTTGCCCGGAGACTTTATCGCGATGCGGATGACAGGAGAAATAGCAACAACGGTATCCGGTTTATCCGAAGGGATATTCTGGGATTTTAAGACGAACAAGATTTCGTCTGACCTGATGGTTTATTATGGTTTCGACGAAAGCACCGTTCCTGCCATTTGTCCCACTTTCGGCATGCAAGGCGAATTGCAAGCTGCCGTTGCCGCTGAATTAGGCTTAAAGAAAGGAACACCGGTTACTTATCGCGCCGGCGACCAACCGAATAACGCGCTATCTCTGAATGTGCTTAATCCCGGTGAAATTGCCGCGACAGGCGGTACGTCCGGTGTGGTTTATGGCGTGAACGGACATATTAATTATGATACGCTTTCACGGGTAAACACCTTTGCGCATGTGAACCATACGGCAGAAGACCCGCGTCTTGGGGTGCTGCTTTGTATCAATGGAGTAGGAATCCTTAATTCGTGGATCAAAAAAAACGTGGCTCCCGAAGGTATCAGCTATGAACGGTTAAACGACTTGGCGGCTACTGTCCCTATCGGATCGGAAGGCTTGTCTATTCTGCCTTTTGGCAACGGCGCGGAACGTATGTTGGAAAACAAAGACAGCACTTGCGTAATCAATGGACTGAACTTTAATATCCACACCAAGGCGCATCTGGCTCGTGCAGCGCAGGAAGGTATTGTTTACGCGTTTAAATACGGTATGGATATTATGAATGGTATGGGAATCCATATTGATGTGATCCGCGCGGGAAATGCGAATATGTTCCTTAGCCCGATTTTCCGTGAAGCATTATCCGGCGTAACCGGAGCGGTGATTGAATTGTATGATACAAACGGTGCCGTAGGCGCTGCTAAGGGCGCGGGTATCGGAGCCGGAATCTATAAAACGCCGGAGGAAGCATTCGCTTCATTAAAGAAAATCGACGTGATCGAACCCAACGGACAGACCGCGGATCTGTACCGTGAAGCCTACGAAGTCTGGAAAGAAAAACTTACCAAAGAAATGAACAATATTAATTCTTAAAATAATAACAATCATGAGTGCATTTAAAAGTGGAAAAGAATTCTTCCCCGGAATAGGAAAGATTCAATTTGAAGGACGTGAGTCTAAAAATCCGATGGCTTTTCATTATTATGATGAAAATAAAGTAGTAATGGGTAAGACCTTAAAAGACCATTTACGTTTTTCAATGGCTTACTGGCATACGTTGTGTGCGGAAGGTGGTGATCCTTTTGGCGGAGGAACAAAGCTATTTCCATGGAATGACAGTACAGACGCGGTTACACGCGGTAAATATAAAATGGATGCGGCTTTTGAATTTATGACCAAGTGCAACATTCCTTATTATTGCTTCCATGATGTAGACTTAGTGGATGAAGCGCCTACTATGGTGGAATTCGAAAAACGTCTTGCTGTGATGGTCGAACATGCTAAAGCACATCAGGCAGAATCGGGGAAAAAGCTGCTTTGGGGTACGGCAAACGTGTTCAGCAACAAACGTTATATGAATGGAGCGGCAACTAATCCGGATTTTGCGGCGGTTGCTTTCGCAGGTACACAAATTAAAAACGCGATTGACGCTACGATTGCTTTAGGTGGTGAAAATTATGTGTTCTGGGGAGGTCGTGAAGGCTATATGAGTCTTTTAAATACGAATATGAAACGTGAAAAAGATCATTTGGCACAGATGCTGACTATGGCTCGTGATTATGCACGTAAGAATGGATTTAAAGGTACATTCCTGATTGAACCTAAACCAATGGAGCCAACCAAACATCAATATGATGTGGATACGGAAACAGTAATCGGTTTCCTTCGTCATTATGGTTTGGATAAAGATTTCGCGGTAAATATCGAGGTAAACCACGCTACGCTGGCAGGTCATACGTTCGAACACGAATTGCAGGCTGCTGCCGATGCCGGTATGCTTTGCAGTATTGACGCGAACCGTGGAGACTACCAGAATGGTTGGGATACAGACCAATTCCCGATCGACCTGTATGAATTGGCTCAGGCATGGCTTGTTATTCTGGAAGCAGGAGGCCTGACTACCGGAGGTACCAACTTCGATGCGAAAACAAGGCGTAACTCGACCGATCTGGAAGATATATTCCTGGCGCATATCGGAGGTATGGACGCGTTCGCCCGTGGTTTGCTTATCGCTGCCGATATCCTGGAAAACTCTCCTTACCGCAAAATGCGCGCGGAACGTTATGCCAGCTTCGATAAGGGCGACGGAAAGGCTTTTGAAGACGGCAAACTCACGCTTGAAGACCTGCGCACTATTGCGCTGAAATCAGGAGAACCGGCTCAGATAAGCGGAAAACAAGAACTGTATGAATTAATCATCAACCAGTATATCTAATCAACAAAGAGGGGTGTTTGGAAGCACCCCTCCTTCATGCCTTTCCAATCTTAATTATTTATGAAGAATAACAATAACTATATATTAGGTATTACGCTGGTTGCCACGCTTGGCGGATTATTATTTGGTTATGACACCGCTGTTATTTCAGGAACAGTAGAATCATTAAGACGATTTTTTATCGAACCCCTCGGACTTCCTCTTGATCAGGCGAATGCGCTGGAAGGATTTGTTGTGAGTAGCGCGTTGATCGGTTGTATTTTCGGAGCGTCTATCGCAGGATGGCTCAGTCAGCGCTTTGGACGTAAGCCTACATTAATTATTGCCGCTGTCCTTTTTGCTACTTCTACCGTTGGTGCGGCCTGGCCGGAAGTGTTCTTTGGCATGCCCGGTAGCGGAGATCATTCATTTATCTATTTCTTTGTAGGATATCGCGTCTATGGAGGAATAGGAGTAGGCTTAGCCTCTATGATATCACCCATGTATATTGCCGAGATAGCCCCTTCCGAGAGAAGAGGAAACCTGGTGTCATGGAATCAGTTCGCTATTATCTTCGGTATGCTGCTCGTTTACTTTGTGAATTATACCATCGCTCTTCAGGGAGACGCTGCCTGGTTGCATAGTTTCGGTTGGCGTTGGATGTTTGCTTCCGAACTGATTCCGGCTACCTTGTTCTTCTTCCTGCTGATGTTTGTGCCCGAAACACCCCGCTATCTGGTGATGCGTGGTAAAAACGAGCAGGCTCGTTCGGTATTAACCCGTCTGTTGGGGGATGGCGCGGAGAAGGAACTGGAAGCTATCCGCGAAAGCTTTAAAGAAAAGACGCCATCTACGCGTCCGTATTTCCGGTTTATGGGAACTTGGGTCGTGTTGTTTGCCGCGCTATACGGCTTACTTGAACTAATGGGCAACTCGAACGCGCTTGAATTAGGACTGATCATCAGTTTTGGTCTTTCTTTGTTTCTGCCTGTTAAGTCTTATGGCGTTAAGATTATTATCGTTGGTGTGCTATTGTCGGCTTTCCAGCAGTTTGTAGGGATTAATGTGGTGCTGTATTATGCGCCGGAGATATTCAAAACAATGGGAGCTGCCACGGATGCCGCTTTGTTACAGCAAATTATTGTAGGAGCGGTCAATTTATCGTTTACCGTACTTGCTATTTTGACTGTAGATCGCTTCGGACGCCGTCCGTTGATGATTATCGGCGCGTTGATTATGGCTTTTTCGATGATGATACTTGGCACAACATTCTATACGCACAGCGTAGGTATGGGCTCGCTGGTTTGCATGTTGGTTTATACCGCAGGGTTTGCCATGTCGTGGGGACCTGTTTGCTGGGTATTACTTGCCGAAATATTCCCCAACTCCATCCGTTCGGTGGTGATGAGTATTGCTGTGGCAGCACAATGGATTGCCAACTTTATGGTGTCTTGGACATTCCCGATGCTCGACAAGAACCAGTATCTGACTGATACCTTCAATCATGGAATGGCGTATTGGATTTATGGATTTATGGGGATATTGGCTGCCTTGTTTATCTGGAAGTTTGTGCCCGAAACGAAAGGCAAGAGTTTAGAGCAAATGGAAGAGTATTGGAAAAAATAATTCGCTTTCTATACATATAAATT
>DAIPZX010000091.1:0-7951 GCA_036781995.1 Massilibacteroides sp.
TGACAACAATGCCTTTTCATACATAGAATATAAACCAAACGACGGAAAAATTTGGTTACAATAATTTAAGATTTTATGAAAACAATATTAGTAAAAAATATTATTAAAGAGACTCAGGATTACGCAAAAAGTGGAACACTTGTATATAATATTGCAAAGGAGGCTATTAATGAAGCGATGGAGGTTATTCTAGATTTAGAAGGAGTTGATTCAGTTCCTACAATTTTCTTAAATACTTCCTTTGGCGCCTTAATGGATGAATACGGAGTCTTAACAATAAAGCAGTTGTTTAGATTTCGTAATATTAAGCAAACTCAAATTGAAAGGATAAGAAAGTACTACTATGATTATGAACATATAATACTTAAAAACAAGAAAGAATAATATTGATCTCATCCAACCTGCATCTGATGCAAAACATAGGATGGTTACGTTTTAACGGGAAATACGGACTTTATTCGTTTTGACAACCACCTTGCTTTCATCGGTCAGAGTAGTTGCCAAAAGGTAAACATCTCCACCTTCCTTGATTTTGGTTTTCTTTCGCAGGGCATCTACCGTTAAGGGGAAGTTGCGCACGGTTATATTAGCCTGAGGGATGTTTTTTGCTATTTTTTTGCAGAGAGCGGACGAGAACGGCATGACTTCTTCTACCTGAAAAAACCGGCCGGGAAAATCAGCGACCAATACATCAGAGGTATAGAGGTGACTATTGATATGCAGTTTCTTTACCGGGTATTTAGCGGTTATCACTTTAAATGCACCGGCTTTCAAGAGTGAGGCGTTTGGCTCGTAAAGGTATTTCCCTATGGTTTCAGCAAATACGGGCAGGGTATTCCGCTCTTCTTCCGGTGAAAAGGAGAAACGTTCCGGCTCTCCGTTTACCGGAAAGTTCACACATATAATATGGACGGGCAACGGTTCTTCTTTCTCCCGTTCGATAATGAAAAGTAATTCTTTGCATTCATTTCTGACTGAGACGACATGCACTTCTGTCGTTTCGGGCAGTAAGGTTAAGGTCTGTGCAATATCTGCCATGGGGGATATTTTGGCTATAATTTTTGGCGCAGACTCCAACAAGGCAGGGTATAGAGCCGTAAGATCAGGCTCGCAATCTGATAAAGCAAAGACACGCTTGTTTCCGTCTCCACGCCGGGCAGGGTCGAGATAGAATACATCAACAGGCTTAATCTCTTTCGACAATTCCGCTCCGTCTCCATTGAGAACAGTGATATTTTTCACCCCAAGGGATTCATAGTTCAGACGAGCTGTCTCTGCATAATGCGCAAAGCGTTCGATATAAGTTACCGTTTTTGCCTTCAGGGAGAAGTAATAACTATCTATTCCCAATCCGCCGGTTAAGTCACACAGCTGATCGGTTTCTTTAATCAGCGATTGTTTGTAAAGCGCTGTTTGTTCTGAGGAGCATTGTTCGGCAGCGATCTTTGACGGAAAAACCAACCTTTTATTCGCATACCATCCGGGAAGTTTATCTTTGATTTGCTTCCGGGCTGTGATCTGCTCGACCACGAAGGGAATATCTATTCCCGGATAGCGGGCAGCATTCAACAGCAAACGGGATGTATCCGCCTCGCTATGTTCTTCAATAAAAGCGATTAGTTTTTCTGTCAATTCCATACAAGGATGCTATATAAGGGGGACTTCCACAATAGTAAATACTTCTTTCCGATCCAGTTCTGCCCAATATTGAATAGCTAATTTACGGACACAATCCCAATAAGGCGGTGTATGGGCATATTGTTCAAAAGCCTGCCTGATTTCTTGTTTGATCATTTGCTCAATTTCTTGTTTGAACCGGACATGGATAGTACGCCCTCTTACAGTAAAATCAGCCATTGGCAAGGGGGAATCTGTCGGCGGCGAGCAAATCAATCCATGCCCGAAGGTAGCTTCGGTACTCACTTGCAGCCCATCATTCATGCAACTGACAGGAGGTTTCACACCTGCATACGACCGGATGCTGATTTCTCCCGCTTCAACGCCAAAATATTCTAAAGCCGCCAGCCCCATCTTCACCCCCATAATAGCATAGATCCCTAAATGACCGTGCAATTCATTGGTCAGCACAGCAGCTTTCCATTCCTCCGCACCGAAACGCGCAATCGTTTGTGAAACAATCGGCCGCACATCGTCACTATACAGTTCCGGATCAACGGGTAATTGCACACAAGACAGCATATCCGCCAAAAATCTGAAGAAGAATACCCGGTATTCCGATACAAAAATCCGGAATCGCCACAAAGAAAACCACCGTTTCCATATTTAATTATTTTTTTAGGCTATTCTTTAACAACCAATCACACCACACATCCATACCTGTTCCCGTTGTTGCTGACACCTCAAAGATTTCCAGATGATGATTTACCTTCAAGGCGTTTTCACGCAACTTATTGATGTCTGTATTCAGGTAGGGAACAAGATCCACCTTATTTACAATACATATATCCGCCTCCTGAAACATATACGGATATTTAAGTGGCTTGTCGTCTCCTTCCGTCGGACTGATGATCACTACTTTCTTCGCCTCTCCCAGATCAAACATCGCCGGACAGACTAAATTGCCCACATTTTCAATAAAGACAATCGAACGGTCTTCCGGATTCAGATGTTTCACCGCATGATTCACCATCGCAGCATCCAAATGACATCCCGTTCCGGTATTTACCTGAAAAGCCTTCACCTCCAGGGCAGCAATGCGGTTGGCATCATTGCTTGTTTGTTGGTCGCCTTCAATCACACAGATAGAAGTCTTATCCTTTATCCGCCGGATGGTTTCTTCCAACAGTGCTGTTTTTCCCGCTCCCGGAGAGCTCATCAGATTAAGGCAAAAGATGTTTTTCGCCTCAAAATACCCTCTGTTACGTTCAGCAAGTAAATTGTTTTGCTGCAAAATATCCTGTTCGATGGATATTTTCGTACTATTCCCATGATCATGAGAATGACTGTGACTATGCCCGTGGTCATGGTCGTGATTGTGATCATGATTGCTACATCCGCAAGTTCCGCACATAATTTTCTTTTTTATTTAACTACAATCGATTTTATCCTTAATTCTTTTCCCTTCACTATATTAACGCAATACGATCCGCATTGCGGACAAGGGCTGAACAATGTATCTACCGGGAAGACAGTACTACAATCTCCACACCGTCCTTCCGCCCGGATGTCGTGTCGGATGATCCGGGCATTGTTCAGCATCGTATTTTTTACGGCACTTTGTAATGCAAATTCAAGTGATGAGATTTCGATTCCCGCCAGACTGCCTATTTCCAGTTCCAATTCCTCTATTTCTTCTGCCTGATTGTCTCTTGCGTTTTGCACAGCGAGTTGAACGATACTTTCTGCAATAGCTAATTCATGCATATTTTTTATTTCCTTTTCATCTTTGCAGCAGCAACAGCCAGTTGTCCGGCTGCCACGCCTCCATCATTACATGGTATCCGGCGGGGAATGTACAAAGAAATTCCCTCCCTGTAAAATAAATTCAATATTAGTTCTGCCAGCCGTTTGTTTTGAAAACATCCGCCCGACAGCACCACTTTGTTCGCTCCCGTCTCCTTCAGGTATTTCTTTGCCATCCGAAGAATCAGGTCGGCAAATGTATTATTTATTTTGGCTGCCATATCGTTTATGCTCGTTTTCTTTTCCATATCCAGCACGACCTGTTCGAGCATCGGGCCTATGGATATCGGATTTGAACAATCCACCGGATAAGTCTCCGCCACCGTTTCAGAAGCCGATTGTTCTAAAAGCACAGCCGCCTGCGCCTGATGTGTTGCCACATCACAAAGTCCCAGTAAAGAGGAGAAAACATCAAACAACCGTCCGGCGCTTGACGTCAGCGGAGTATTCAGTTTCTTATCTATCATTTTCTTAACCTGTTCAATTTTCTCTTCCCCTATCCGTTCGATAAAAGAGGAAGGCAAAGCCAAACCAAAATGATGAAAACAGGAAACAACCATGCGCCAGGGTTCTTTAGACGCCAGGTCTCCTCCGGGCATCGGGATATATTCGAAATGAGAAAGGCGCGAATAGCTTGCTCTGTCACACAGGAAAAATTCCCCACCCCATACATGACCATCATCACCAAGCCCCACACCATCCCAGACGACAGCAATTACTTTTTCATGCAGATTGTATTCCAACATACAGGCAGCAGCATGCGCATGATGGTGTTGCACATGAAGTAATGGCAGATTCTTTTCTCTGCTGCTTGTTTCGGCATAACCGGAAGACAAATAATCCGGATGCAGGTCACAAACCAAGACTGTCGGTGTAAAACGGAACAAGGAATGAAAGCGAGACATGGATTCCTTATAAAAAGAAAACGTTTCCCAGTTCTTCAGGTCACCGATGTATTGACTGAGCATACAGGTGTTGTCTTTTCCCAAAGCAAATACATTTGTTTTCTCCGCACCGAAAGCAAGGATACCTTCCAGTTCCTCATCTGCAAAAAACGGTTCAGGCACATACCCTCGCGAACGCCGGATAATACATGCTTCGGAATTGATTATCTGTACGACCGAATCATCCACCCGGTTATGAATCGTTCTGTTGTGGTGCAATATAAAAGCGACCTCTCTACCGAATTGTTCTTCCACTTCCTCCGGTGTTATGGCAATAGGGCGCTCACTCAAATTACCGCTGGTCATAACCAAAGCAGACGTATTCAATCGCTCAAACCAATCATAATGTATTGGCATATAGGGTAAAATAGAGCCGACAGTCCGCATTCCGGGATTTATTCCTTTTGTCAAGGCTTTTCGCTGCTTGAGAAGAACAACCGGTCGGCGGTAAGAAGTAAGCGTCTCCTTCTCCACTTCATTGCAATACGTAAATTCACTTACAGTGGCTAACCCGGCAAACAGAACAGCAAAAGGTTTGCTGTCTCTGTATTTTATCTTGCGTAATTTTTCAACCGCCCGTTCATTCTGCGCATCACAAACCAAGTGATAACCACCGATTCCCTTGACAGCGATCACCTCTCCTTCCTCAATCAGACGAACCGTTTTAGCCAGTAAGTCCTCATATTTATTTATTAAAACGCCATCACAAACGGCATAATAAACCGGACCACAATCATTACAGGCAACAGGCTGAGCATGAAACCGTCTGTCTGCTATATCTTCATATTCTTTCCGGCATTGATCACACATCCGGAAAACCGACATCGTTGTATTCTCCCTGTCATAAGGCAGACGCTTAATAATGGAGAAGCGAGGACCGCAATGCGTACAGTTGATAAAAGGATAGTTTATACGGTGCGGTTGAGTTTTCCGGTCTTTCAGGCAAACATCACAGATAGCAATATCCGGCGCGACCTGCGTAATATGCGCCTCGCCCAATGTGCCCTTTATGATTTCAAAACCGGAAAAGCGACCGGTCAGATCCTTCCTTTCCGCTATTTCAATACGATGGATAACAGCCACAGGAGGGCATTCCCTGCGTATCCTTTGTATAAACCACTCAAGGGTTTGCTCTGTTAGCTCCGCATATATAACAACACCAGGAATACAATTGGAGACCTCGCCTTTTATTCCCAGCTCTTTAGCCAACAAGTAAATAAACGGTCTGAACCCAACACCCTGGACCAATCCTTGTATAATAATGCTAACTACCCTGTATTTTTCTAAACCACCCTTCATTTTTACAACAAAGGATAAAAGTATGATTTTATCCTTATTAAAGGCTAAAAACAACAGTTATTTTTAGTTCCTCGAAAAAGTAGCAACATCAGCGATTTTGTTCCATATCGCCGTGCGTAAATATGTCGGCTATCTGCCCCTGCATCGAATGGATACAACCAGGAAGTAAAACAAAGCCAAATCAGGAAGTTTTTTTGCGCCAAATCAGGAAGTAAAACAAAGCCAAATCAGGAAATAATAAATACCTTTGCGAGAAAAGATTTTGTATGAATGCAAAAAGTTATTTGTCAAGGATCTGTGATCATGAGTTACAGAATGCATTAGCCGCTATGGGAGCGGTGTTAATTGAAGGCGCTAAATGGTGTGGAAAAACAAGTACAGCCACTAAAGTTGCGCAGAGTATGCTGTTTATGCAAAATCCTGACAATGCTCGTTCCTATCAACAAATGGCTGATATAAAGCCATCTTTATTATTAAAAGGAGAAACGCCTCGTCTGCTTGATGAATGGCAAATGGCTCCTGTCCTCTGGGACGCGGTCCGTTTTGAAGTTGACAAACGCGGTCTGGCAGGACAGTTTATCCTTACAGGCTCAGCCGTTCCGGCGGATAATGTTACAGCACATACAGGAACAGGACGTTTTGCACGGATTTTAATGCGCCCGATGAGTTTGTACGAATCAAAAGAATCAAGTGGAGCAATTTCATTAGCGGATTTATTTAATGGGAAGCATGATTTTGAAAGCATATCAGATTTGAGTATTGAGCAGATTGCATACGCTATTTGCCGGGGAGGGTTTCCGGCTTCTATTGGTAAACCTGAGAATATCGCTCTTCGAATGTCTATTGATTATATTGAGGCAGTTATCAATCAGGATATATCAAGGGCTGACGGGATAGAGAAAAATCCGAATCGCGTTCGCATACTCCTGCGTTCACTTGCCCGAAATATAGCAACAGAAGCTTCATTTCAGACCATATTAGACGATGTAGAAGCTACGGAAACAAGCATTTCCGACAAAACAGTTTCTACTTATTACAATGCTTTACGTCGCATTTTTGTAGTAGAACCAATGCCCGCATGGTCGCCTTCATTACGTTCAAAGACAGCTATCCGCACATCACCAAAACATCATTTCGTAGATCCCTCAATCGCTACGGCTGTAATGCGAATCAACCCTGAGGCTCTTTTAAAAGATTTTGAATACTTCGGTTTTCTATTTGAGGCGTTGTGCGCCCGTGACATTAGAATATATGCTCAGCACAATGATGGAGAAGTATTTCATTATCGCGATAAAAACGGATTAGAAGCAGATTTGCTTGTGCAACTTCGTGATGGCCGATGGGGTGCTATAGAAGTAAAAATGGGAAATAGTCAAATTGAACAAGCTGCCGAAAATCTGCTAAAACTCAAAAACAAGATAGATGTTGACAAAATGCGAGAACCATCATTTTTAATGGTATTAACCGGAGGACAATACGCATATCAACGAAAAGATGGAGTTTTAGTTGTCCCGATTGGATGTTTGAAGCCTTGATTATTTATCGTCTTAACGAATTTCCTTAGACGGAGACGTAGCGTAAGAGAATACGATAAAAAGGGGTATTCCTGTATCCATTCGGTGTAGGCAAACGTATTTAAAATAACATCGTCATTAGTAGCAACGAAGCAATCCGGTGTGGCGTCTACCGGATTACTTCTCCACTTCTTCTATTTCAGCCATATCTTTCTCCAATTTATGAATTCTTTTTTTATATTTTCTTATGCCTGTTATATTCAGATAATAAGTCACCACGAATAAAATACTTAAAAACAGGATTGTGTTTTTACTAAAAATAAAACTATTCCAACCTACCAAGATACATCCTGAAAAAATTAACGGATAATATACGAATACGGATTTCTGAAGGTTATTCGCCATTTGCTTTAGCTTTATCACTTTTTTCATTGATTGGATAATCGTATCCGCATATAAATCAACTTTTTTCAGGATTAAATAAATCCTAAAGTTTTCAATGCACAGATAAAACAGTACAATAAAAATAGACACGCAACCAAGTATAAATTTCCAATCTATATTTTCTGTCTTGAAATTAGGATGTAGAGCAATCAATACAATAAGAGGCACGGCAATCAATCCATACAGACTGCTAAATTCTAATCTGTTCAACTTTTTTTGAGGCTTTTGGAGTAACGTATCTTTTAATAGTCTCCTGTTAATTTTTTCCAAATTATCCAGTTTCTTATCGTATTGCTGCCACAGTGTTTCCAGTTCTTTATATTCCAT
>DAIPZX010000092.1:0-7949 GCA_036781995.1 Massilibacteroides sp.
GGTCTCCCAGATACGTATAAATAGAGGTAAGCTCAAGCCGGTAATAAAGGGGCAACAAAATTTTCGCAACCACAATATAGCCGAAAAAGAAACCGAAGACGGTCTGCATATACGTCATATCGATACTTCTCACCATGCCCGGAACAGACACAAACGTGACCCCGGAAAGCGAAGCTCCTACCATCGCGATCGAAACAATATACCACGGAGACTGCCTGTTCCCCCGAAAGAAAGCATCATTGTCCGAACTTTTGCGCCCTGTAAAGTAAGAAATCAATAAAAGAATGCAAAAGTAGACGGCAATGATGATGAGAATGGTATAGTTGTTCATGAATGCTTATTCAGGAAACCTTACTTATTTCTTTGCTAAAGAACGGGCAATGCCCATTTCGAGACCTCTGAGTTCGGCTAATCCGCGCAGGCGACCGATGCAGGAATAGCCCGGATTGGTTTTTTTCTTCAGGTCGTCAATCATCTGATGTCCGTGGTCCGGACGCATGGCGATCGATTTTCCACGTCTTTGTTGCAATTCAAACAAGGCTTTCATTACACCATACATATCTACATCACCTTCCAGATGGTTTGCTTCAAAGAAGTTACCTTCTTCATCGCGCTGTGTGCTGCGAAGATGTACGAAGTCAATGCGGTCTCCGAAACGCTCCATCATACCTGCCAGATCATTGTCGTTGCGAACGCCGAATGAGCCTGTGCAAAGGCATAATCCGTTGCTTTCGTTCGGGATTTCTTTGATCAGGTCGATAAAATCTTGTTCTGTGCTTAATATTCTTGGTAGTCCGAGTATGGAGTAGGGAGGATCGTCCGGATGAATTACGAGTCTTACATTTGCTTGGTCTGCCACCGGAGCTATTTCGCGGAGGAAATAAACGAGATTAGCCCGCAGCTTTTCTTTATCAATGTCTTTGTATCTTTCTAATTCGGCACGGAATTGATCAATCGTAAAGCTTTCTTCAGAGCCCGGCAGCCCGGCAATCATATTGCGGGTCAGCGTATGCTTTTCTTCATCACTCATGGCATCAAAACGAGCTTTGGCTTTGGCTTTGTCTGCTTCCGAATATTCCTGTTCGGCAGCCGGACGTTGTAATATATACAGATCAAATGCCATAAATGCCGCACGCTCAAAACGCAAAGCCTTAGATCCGTCGGGTAGGGTATAGGCAAGGTCTGTACGGGTCCAGTCTAATACCGGCATGAAATTATAGGTTACTACGTGAATACCCAATGCGCCCAGATTGCGGATGGATTGCTTGTAGTTGTCAATATATTTCTGATAATTTCCGGTTTGGGTTTTTATATGTTCGTGTACAGGCACACTCTCTACCACACTCCATTTTAATCCTGCGGCTTCGATCATTTCTTTTCTTTTTTCGATCTCTTCCAATGTCCATACTTCTCCGTTTGGAATATGATGAAGCGCCGTTACAATTCCTGTCGCTCCTGCCTGGCGGATGTCCCAAAGGCTAATGGGATCATTCGGGCCATACCATCGCCATGTTTGTTCGCATAAATACATAAGTTCCTGATTTTTTTTAATGTTGATACTTAGATTGAAAAGGCGTCAAATCCACCGTCAACAGGAATAACTGTTCCTGTTACAAATGCAGAGGCATCACTTGCCAACCATTGCAACGTGCCTAATAATTCTTCCGGTTTGCCCAGTCTGCCGAAGGGAGTATGCGCCATCACTGTCTGCGCTCTTGGAGATGGTGTTCCGTCCGGATTAGTCATCAGGGCACGGTTTTGTTCTGTCAGGAAGAATCCCGGAGCCATTGCGTTTACGCGTAAGCCTTCTCCGAATTTGAGTGCCAGTTCACCCGCCATATATTGGGTAAAGTTGCTTACCGCTGCTTTTGCACAGCCATAACCCACAACTCTTGTTAGCGGTCTCAATGCTGATTCGGAAGAAATATTGATAATGCTTCCTCTTTTTTGCTTAACCATTACTTCAGAGAAGATAATGGTCGGCAATACGGTTCCGAACAAGTTGAGATCTACCACAGCACGGAAAGCGTCTATATTCAGGTCAAAGATTGTTTTATCAGGTGGAATGGTTGCTCCCGCCTGATTTCCTCCGGCCAAGTTGATCAACACATCTATCCGCCCGTATGCTTTTAATATGTCGCTTTTATTTTCTTCTAAGATTTCTTTTTTGAGTACGTCTGTTAATAAGAACAATGCTTTACCTCCTTCGGCAATGATTTCGTCCATAAGGATTTTACCTCTTCCCGGATCCCGGTCAAGGATTACTACAATTGCACCTTCTTTGGCAAGATGCTTAGCCATGCAGGCGCCCAGGATGCCGCATCCGCCGGTTAACAGGATTACCTTTTCTTCTACACTAAATAGTTGATTCATGATATATTAAATATAATTGTTATAGTATTGGATGTTTTCTTTCATTAAAACATCAATAGGCATATAGTTTATCAATTCATTTTTTTCATTCAGCACCAAATGGCGGAATAGTGCTTTTATACAATTAACACCTTGCACTTCAGGCCGCTGTGCGATGAGGTGCGTGATGTATCCGTCTTTCAGTTGTTGTATGTTTTCTTCGATAGCATCATATCCTACTAATTTGAAGTCCTTTTTTGTGTCATTCCGGCTTAAATAATTACAGATCATATAAGCTTTAGAGTTAAATAGGATGCCTTTATTTATTTGTGGGTGACTTCGTATGAAGTCATTCACGATTGCTTTATTCTTTTCGTCATCACCTGTTTGTATATTCAGAAGATGAATACGCCCTTTGTAATTTCGTTCGGATAGATATTGGCGGAAGCCTTCTTCGCGTATTTGTCCTTGTGTGCTTGCCTGGTTGGCAGCGCGTGAAAGTTTGAAGATAACGATATCTTCCTCTTTTTCCAGTTGATTGAAAATAAGCCTTCCTGCGATATACCCCGAGTCAAAAGAGGGAGTTCCGTAATAAGAGATAGCATGTGTGCCTTCAATATAAGCATCGATCAATACATAGGGAATCTCTTTTTCATCCAAAAGCTTAGTAAGCTTTAAAACGCTTTCTTTAAATAAGGTTGCGATCACAACTCCCTGGCAATTGGTCTTTTCTATCTGAGGGATAAGCCGGTCAAAACTATCCTTATCATATTGGTCGAAGTATAAACGCTTTACTTTTACGTTGTAACTGAACAGATCGTTTTCAGCAGCGTCAATCCCTGCGTATAACTGATCCCAGTAACTTCCGGAATGAGCAAACGGCGTCACTGTTATCAAATGGTATTGCTTTTTCAGCGCAAGCGAACGCGCGATCAGATTCGGATGATAGTCTATCTCTTTCAATACTTTTTCCACTTTCTCTCTTGCTTCAATAGAAACTTTTCCCCGTTTATGTAAAATACGGTCTACCGTTCCTGTGGAAACTCCCGATAGTTCTGCAATATCTTTTATTCTGTAATTTTTGTTCATGTTATATCTAAGAACTTATGTTATGTGTCCGAGCACAAAGCAAATATAAAGTAAATAAATCAGTAGCCCAATAGTTGAGGGAAATATTTAGAAGTAAAAAAACTATTCAGCCCAACGCAAAAATAGCTTTGGCTGAATAGTTCAGGTACCTTTTGATGTGAAAGGGGTTAAAATTCTTCTTCTGCTTCCTGTATTAGGTCGATAGGAGAATTAAGCGCGCGATATACAATCAGCTGCATGGTGTAAACAACAGGAATGGTAATAAACAACCCTACACCTAAAAGAAGTAGCCCGATCAGCGAAATAAGCAGCATAACGAGAAGCAACAGGAATAAAGGCATCTCTTGTCCTTTTGTGGTTTCCCAACTGCGTTTTAAGGATTCAATAGCTCCACAGTCTTCGTCAACAATATAAGCTGTGAAAAACTGAAGGCGGAGTGTTAAATAAATACCCGGAATAACTAAAAGCAGGATACCGATAAAGACGCTGATTGAGTATAGAATAGAGGCGCATATAAATTTTAAAAGTTTACGGCTTTCTTGTCCGTAAGCAGAAAACTGAGGTTCTTCTCCGTCAAGTGACTGGAAAATATTTCTACAATAGCCTAAGCTGAACAATCCACTCAGGATTATTGATAAAACGGTAATGGTAAAACTGAACAGTGTAGACGAATCTCCTGTAAATAAACCTAAGGTGAAAGAAAGGATTGAATATCCGATAAGCAGACCCGCCAAGACCCAGATGTTGCTTTTAACGGTTTGCCATGCTTTAGAGAAGGTTTCTCTGATAGTGAATTTGGGATTCATAAATAATAAATGTTTTATGTTAAAACACAAACATACGATATTTCTGTTTATTTGTGTAAAAAAACAGTTTTTAAATGCTGTGTAATAAAAAAAACAGGAGCCGACTATGCTAAGCCAACTCCTGTTGTAATAATAAACGAACTTAAAATTAAAGCGCGTTGATTTCTTTTAAAACAGCGTTTGTGGCGCGAACCGCGTCTGCACTCTTAGCAAACAATGCTTTTTCGGAATCGTTCAGTTTTAAATCTACGATGCATTCAACTCCGTTTTTGCCTAAGATCACCGGAACGCCGATACAGATGTCTGACTGACCGTATTCGCCATCCAAAGCTACCGAACAGGGCACCATTTTCTTTTGGTTGTGGATGATAGCTTCGGTTACATAAGCTCCTGCGGCTCCCGGTGCATACCATGCCGAAGTGCCTAAAAGACCTGTCAGTGTAGCGCCGCCAACCATCGTTGCTTTTACTACTTCTTCGATCTTTTCAGCGCTCAACAAGCTGGTTACAGGAACGCCTTTGTATGTAGCCAAACGAGCTAAAGGAATCATAGTCGTGTCACCATGTCCGCCGATTACTAAACCTTCTACTTCGTTAGCGTTGCAGCCTAAAGCCTGAGACAGGTAATATTTGAAACGGGAGCTATCCAATGCGCCACCCATGCCGATGATACGGTTTTTGGGTAAACCTAAAGATTTAAGCGCAAGATAAGTCATGGTATCCATTGGGTTGGAAATAACAACTAAGATAGCGTTTGGAGAATATTTCAATGCGTTTTGAGCAACTGTTTTAACAATGCCTGCGTTTACACCGATTAATTCTTCACGAGTCATGCCCGGTTTGCGGGGGATTCCTGAAGTGATAACAATTACATCAGAGTTTGCTGTTTGTGCGTAGTCGTTTGTACAACCTACAAGATTGGAGTCAAAACCAAGCAATTGAGCGGTCTGCATCATATCCATGGCTTTACCTTCGGATACGCCTTCTTTCACGTCAAGCATTACTACTTCGTCAGCTACTTCATTAAACGCAAGCACATTTGCGCATGTAGCGCCTACATTACCGGCGCCAACAACTGTTACTTTAGACATAATAATTCGTTTTTAATATGTTATTTACTAATACTGCTTCCATAATTAATCAAGACAAAGGTACAATCCTATCATGTAATAAAGAAATATTTCCCGAATTATTCAACATACAAAACCAGCCCTTTCAGGTATTCTCCTTCCGGGTGATAGATGTTGACAGGATGATCCGCAGGTTGCGTTAGCTGATGCAGTATCCGTACATTCCGACCGGATTGAGCCGCGGCGCTGAATACCGCCAGACGGAAGTTTTCCTTACTTACCACCTGTGAGCAGGAGAAGGTAAACAGAATGCCTCCGGGTTTGATTTTTTCAAAAGCGATCGCGTTCAACTTGCGGTATCCCTGCAATGCGTTTCGTAAAACGTTCTTATGCTTGGCAAAGGCGGGAGGGTCCAGAATAATCAGATCATAATTCTCACCCATTTTGTCCAGATACTTAAACGCGTCTTCGGCATAGGCTTCGTGGCGTGTGTCTCCGGGAAAATTCAGCTCGATATTTTGCTTTGTCAGCGAAATAGCCTTGGCAGAACTGTCTACCGAGTGAACTAACTTCGCGTCTCCGCGCATAGCATAGAACGAAAATCCACCGGTATAACAAAACATGTTCAATACCGAACGACCCGTAGAATAAAACTCCAGCAGCGAACGATTCTCCCGTTGGTCTACAAAAAAACCGGTCTTTTGTCCTTTTACCCAATCTACATTAAACTTAAGTCCATACTCCAAGGCTGTTTCAATCGTTTCTCCTCCATATAAATAACCATCTTCATTATCCAGATTTGCTTTAAAGGGGAGCGTGGCGTCAGACTTATAATAGATATTGTCAATTTCGATGATGATGGAATGAATAGCCCCGGCAATCTGATGGCGCGAATAATGCATGCCGATGGAATGAGCCTGAATTACGGCGGTGTTGGCATAGACGTCAACAATTAATCCGGGCAGACTGTCGCCCTCTCCGTGTATGAGGCGGTACGTATTGTTATTCTTCATACCGGTCAGCTTCAAAGAGCGTCTTAATTCATAGGCCGCGCGGATACGTTCTTCCCAGAAATAATCATCAATGTTTATTGGTTTAAAAGAAAGTATTCTCACCGCGATACTGCCAATCTGATAGTGCCCTATGGCAAGGAAAGTTCCGTTTGCTCCATATACGTTTACCAGATCGCCCTCTTTCGGTTCTCCTTCTATTCTCTGAATTGCACCGGAAAACACCCAGGGGTGAAACCGCAATAAGGATTCTTCCTTTTTGGGTTTTAGAAACACGCTGTACTCGCTCATTTATTCTTGTTTCAAAAAATTATATATTCTAAGGCAAGCCCATGCATCCAGCGCGGCGTATTTTTGCTGAGATTCTGTCAGCGTTTCCGCCTCCCAATTGGTTAACCGCTGGCCTTTGGATATTTTTTTATCAAATAATATCGCGTATATTTTCTGCAGGCTCGCTTCTTTAATGTCATATTTTCCTACGAAATTTTGCAGGTCAATAAAATTGACCGGTTCTATGTCTGTGCGTTTCCGTATGGCGCCGAAATCATCTTTTAAAGAAAGTCCGATTTTTAAGGTTGCGTCAGAGATCAGAAATTCTTTTAGCACAGGCGGAATACCCACCTTATTCAATCGAATAAGAAAGCATACTTCTTCTGTGGCTAACTGCATCAGGGAAATCATATAATTTTGTCCCTTTTTAAAACTGGGGCGGGTTTCCGTGTCAAAACCAACCCGTTCAAAATTAAGCAAATAGTTTACAGCCTTTGCAACGTCTTCTTCGGTGTCGATAACAAGAATACGATTTGTATATTCTTCAACCGGAAGCTCGGCTATTTGATCTTTAGTAATAGTGGGGGTGTACTGCATTATTATTCTTCTTCATCATCATTTTTGTCGGAATCCGGATTAGCGCTATATCTCACTGAATGCAAAGCCTTCAGAGCGTTTAATAACGACTGTCCCCAGAATTCCGTAAAATTCGTACGGCATATAGCAATTGCTTCCTGCATTACGTCTTCATTTCCCTGTCTGAAAAGAGCGACAAAATTGCCTGTGTCTTGATAAACATCAGCCAGATTTTCAGAAATAAACGCTGCGATTGGCGCGTCACTGTATTGCATATCGGGATGAAAGGTTTCTAAGTAGGCATCGTCTTCCCCTAAAAGCTCCGCGATGTTTTCTCTCACGGATTCGTACATGTCTTCCGTAACGGTAAATTCCGGATCCACGTCATCGTCTTTTTCTACTTCGGGTAATAGCGCAGCCTTCAGATATAATAACGGTAACAGCTTGGTTGCTTTGTCTGTAAAGTCAAAAAGAGTCGTTTCTTTTGCCTTTTCGATAAAGGTACAGTATTCCAAAGCTACTGTGACAAACTCCAGCGTATTGCGTTCATATATCGGATTATTCTCTTTCATATCGTTTGAAATAGGTACTGTTTTCAATTGACAAAAGTAGTAATATATTGTGATTTACCGAAAAAGACGCTTTTGATTTTGTGCAGCAAGCCGAAGTATCAAACTATCCTCGTCATCGCGAAGAACGAAGCGACGAAGCAATCTAAAGGGGTGTAACTATTCAGCCATTCGTTATTGGGGAGTAACCCTGTTTTCAACATCACTA
>DAIPZX010000093.1:0-7864 GCA_036781995.1 Massilibacteroides sp.
CGAAGTTATTAATAATTTGCGGGTTATTTTTATGGGTAAAACAAAAAAAACATTAAAAAAGCGGATAATTTCTATATTTATCCGCTTTTTTAATGTTTATAATGCTCAAAAAGGGCATTAAATGTCTGCTTTTGTATGGATAGTGATCTTTTCTTTTAGCTGTATGTTGTCGGAAGAAGAGCCAACCATTAACGTGAAATCGCCGGGCTCAACACAACGCGCCATCTCTTGGTTTATGATCGAGAAATCGTCTTTATTTAACAGGAGCGTGATTTGTTTTTCTTCTCCTTTTTTTAGAAAAACTTTTTTAAAGTTTTTGAGTTGCCTGACAGGCTGGGCTACAGACGCGACGTCATCTCTCATATATAATTGAGCTACTTCTTCGCCATCGCATGCGCCGGTGTTGGTTAAGGTAAAAGATACTTCGAATGTATAGGGAGCTGTTTGTTTGACTATCATGTCTTTGTAATCAAATTGCGTGTAACTTAAACCATAACCAAAGCTATAAAGCGGCTTGGCTGTCAGTTCGATGTAATCGCGTCCTGTCGGGGCGCTTTGGTTGTAATACACAGGAAGCTGTCCGACAGACCGGGGAACGGATATCGGCAAACGTCCTGACGGATTGTAATCACCGTATAATACATTCGCCACTGCCGATCCGCCTTCTTCGCCCGGATACCACGCTGTCAGTAAGGCGTCTGCATTTTCCTGCGCCCAGTTCATGTTTAGCGGACGACCTTGTATGTAAACTACAACCAAGGGCTTTCCGGTTGCTTTCAGTGCTTGTAGCAACTCCAACTGTTTACCCATCAACCCAAGAGTGGCGCGGTCAAAACCTTCTCCGCTTTCCATGTCGCTAAGTGTGCTTTTATCTGTAACAGCAGCGCCGGTTTCAATATATTTCGTTTTAAAATCCCGTGCGCTTGATCCTCCCACAACAGCAACAACAACGTCTGCTCGCTGAGCAGCGGCTACTGCTTCATCTATTTCTATCCGGGTCGTATCACGGATAGCGCAACCCTTTACATATTCTACCCGGTCTTTTCCGACCTTGGCGATGATTCCTTCCAGTACGGTCGTGATCTTTTCCGTTTCCTGTGGAGCTGTATAGTCTCCCAGCATATTGTATTGATTATCGGCGTTAGGCCCTATTACGGCTATTTTTTGTTGTTTGCTTAAGGGTAAGGTCTGTTGTTTGTTTTCCAACAAGACGATGGACTCTTCGGCTACTTTTTTCGCTAAATCACGATGCCCGGAAGAGCCTACCTTGGCAGCGGCTTCCTGAGGAACAACATATGGATTCTCAAATAGTCCCATTTCAAACTTCATCCGCAAAACACGGTAAGCCGCCGAGTCGATAACGGCTTCTTTTATCGCTCCTTTGCGAACAGCAGCAATGAGGTGCGGGTAAGCATTGCTGCCCAGATCAACCGTAACACCGGCTTCTGTCGCGAGAATTGCCGCCTCTTCAATAGACGAAGCTACACAATGCCCTCCTGCTAATCTGTCGATACTGAGCAGGTCGGAAACGGCAAACCCACGGAACTTCCATTGATCAACTAAAACATCTGTAAACAGGTATTTGTTTGAGGTTGAAGGTATGCCGTCAACAGCATTATAAGCACTCATAATAGATAAAGCTCCTGCATCGACCGCACGCCGGAAGGGGGGTAAAAACTTTTCGTGCAAGGAACGCATGCCTACATAAACGGCATTTCCATTGTGTCCTCCTTCGGAAGCACCATAGGCTATGAAGTGTTTCAGTGTAGAAATAACATGCTCTTTATGGGTGATATCTCCACCGCCGGTGCCTCTAACAACAGCTGCTCCCAATATACCGCTCAACTGTGGGTCTTCTCCCATAGACTCCTCCACTCTTGACCAGCGAGGGTCTAAACTCAGGTCTAACACAGGTCCATACGCAATATGTCCACCTTGTACACGTACTTCGGAAGCAATGGCCTTACCCATTGTTTCCAATAATTCCGGATTCCAGGTAGACGCTTGCCCTATCCCCGCGGGGAAAACCGTTGCGCCGATAGCCATGTGTCCATGTGGTGCTTCCTCCGCCAGGAAAACAGGAATGCCTAACCGGCTGTTTTCTATGGCATAGCGCTGCAGCGCATTTGTTGCTTCGGCGGCCTGAGCCGGGTTTAATCCGTTGTCCAGTGTTTTCTTTGTCCAAGGGTCTGCTCTTAACGTAGCCCATAACATGCCTGTTTGTTGATCCTTGATTAGTTGTTCGAATTTTTGGGAATGGGTTACGGTGTTTCCCTTCTTTTCGTACATTTCCCAACCCAGGGGACAAAGTAATTGCCCTACCTTTTCTTCCAATGTCATCCGGGAAAGGATATCGGCTGTCCGTTCATCGGCAGACAAATGGGGATCTTTATATTTGACGACAGATTGTGCGAGTGCCGGATTCGCTGTGAATCCCCAGGCAACCGTTAATGCCAAAAATAAAACTGTCTTTTTCATCTGTATTTTATATATAAATTAGTTGCGAGAGCCTGTTGTAATCTGAATTTCCTTACTGTTGACGAAATCCTGATGTGTTATTTTGACTCCTTTTATTTTTTTTCCGTCTACTCGTATTTCCTGAATGAAGTCTCCTTCTCCGTTTTTAACTCTCCGGATAACAACCTGCTTGTTTTCCGTATAAAAATCCTTGTTCAGATGGATAGTGACCTGATCGAATACAGGCGTAACGACTGTATAATCCGGACGTCCGGGACAAAGGGGATAGATGCCCATCATATTCATCAAAGCCCAGGTAGACATGGTTCCCGTATCATCATTGCCGGGGATACCTCCCGGCGTATTGGTGAAATGGTCTTTCAATATCTGTGTAACCAACTGTTGCGTGCGCCATTCTTCCCCGTTTATTTCAGAAAAGATATGCGGATATAGCATATCCGGTTCGTTGGTTACATCAAAGTAGCCGAGATCAAAAACTGCTTGCAGCTTTTCTACAAAAGGCTTTTTTCCTCCCATTATTTTAATTAGACCCGGTATGTCATGAGGCACGGCAAAGGTGTAATTCCAGGCATTGCCTTCATGAAAGCCATGGTTCGGCTCGAAATTAGCTCCCATCAACGGATTGAACGGAGACAGAAAACTACCGTCTGGCAGAATCGGCCTGAAAGTACCTGATTCTTTCGAATAATAATGACGATAGCCTTTGGCGCGCTTGGCAAACAATTCGGCGTCTGCCTTTTTCCCCAGTGAGGCGGCGAATTGAGACAGATTCCAGTCGGCTACGTAGTATTCCAAAGCATGAGATACGGAATTATCAAATGAATCCCGAAGAGGAACGTAATCGTATTTCACGTAATCCGCGTTGTCCGGACGAATCCTGTTGGTTTTGTCTGTGCTTGTCGCCGACTTGTAAAAGGCTTCGTAGGCCGTTTCGTAATCGAAATCCCGCAGTCCTTTCTGCCAGGCGTCAACAATAACAGGAATAGCCGGGTCGCCTTCCATTGTGTATGTTTCCCGTCCGTACAATTCCCATTTAGGCATCCAGCCGGATTCTTTATAAATGTCTATCATCGACCGGATCATCTGTGTTTGTCTGTCGGGAAAAAGCAATGTCATCAGAGGTTGTACGTTTCTGTACGTATCCCAAAGAGAAAATACGGTATAGCGATTGCCGGTTGTTTTCAGAATCTCCCGACTTTCCATCGCAGGGTATTCTCCGTTTACGTCTTGCAGAATGTTCGGATGGATTAACGCGTGATATAATGCGGAGTAGAAAACAGTTTTCTGTTCTTCTGTACCACCATCTACTTCAATATGGGATAAATCATCGTTCCATTGCTGACGCGCGGCCTGATGTATGTTTTCAAAATTACATTGAGGCTGTTCTGTTTCCAGATTCAGTCGCGCGTTTTCCATACTGACAAATGAGACGGCAAGCTGCACTTCAATGCTTTCCTGCTCTTCGGTCTCAAAACTGAAGTAAACACCGATGTCGTCTCCTGAAATTACATCTTTGTAATCTGTGTATAACTTATATTTCCCGGCGTCTTTATTCCAGCTTTTTTCCCACTTAGCTACGGGGCGTTGCCATTTCCAATATCCCCGGCTTTCCGGTTTCTTACTCACCCGGAGCACAAAATAGAGGGGGTATACGGATTGGTTATTACTGTAGCAGAAAGTGCCCAATAGTTTGGAACCTTCTATTTCCGTGTCACTGACATAACGTACCGTAGCTCCGGTTTCATTGGTCAGCCCTTCGCCCAGATTCAGGAGGATATGCCCCTCTCCTTTGGGGAAGGTAAACCGGGAAAGCCCGGTTCTGGTTGTAGCTGTCAGTTCTGCCTTTATGCCGTATTTATCCAATACATTGCTATAATAACCGGGCGACGCCTGTTCCTGACTATAAGTACTCCCGTACTCCCGATAATCCACACGAAGGTCTCCGGCTGTAGCCATAAGCAATAAACTGCCCATATCGGGACAGCCTACCCCGCTCAGGTTTACATGCGAAAAACCGGTAAGGTATTTATTATTGTATTCGTATGAAGTAGACCACCATCGCGCGTCTTTCTCCACGTCATTGAGCGCGGAACCCATGACGTTGAATGGAGATACATTCATTAATCCCTGCGGCACCTGCGCACCCGGATTGGTTGTTCCGAAATTGGTTGTTCCAATAAACGGATTGACATAATCCACCGGTTTCTTCTGCGCATACCCGGGGTGAATACAAAAAAACAGTAACAAGCAATAAGCTATATATTTATTTCTGACCATAAAAACGGCTTTATTTAAAGTAATGTAACGGAATCAAAATTATAGCCTTCGGCAATAACATTGAAGTCATTGACCAACTGCTGAGGCAGTTCAAGCGTCAGATGCCTTTTCTCTCCGGGCAGCAAGTTGATATAACCGTCCGAAAAATAAGCAGGCAGCACAATCTCTCCGGATGATTTATCTTTTACGTTTAATTTTACAGCAATAGCTAATTCCTTGGAGGTGTTTTGCAGTTCGTAGCTGATAACG
Source organism: Massilibacteroides sp. (assembly GCA_036781995.1). Taxonomy (GTDB): domain Bacteria; phylum Bacteroidota; class Bacteroidia; order Bacteroidales; family Tannerellaceae; genus Massilibacteroides. The sequence continues at coordinate 5,005 of DAIPZX010000093.1, forward strand.
ACTCCCTGTGTTTTCTTTTTCACCAGTTTCAAAGTTGGTTTTCCTGCTTTATTCAGTGTTTGATTCGCTTGCAGGTTACCCTTGTTCTTCCAATAGTCATTGATGGAAACAAGCCTTCCGCGTTGGTCTTTTAGTTCCAGGCGTACCAGCGTGTAATCTTCCATCTTTTCTGAAGGAAGGTTCGGAATAAAGCAATCTGTTTTCGCGTTCGCAGGAACATCAAACTTGCCGGATTGCGTATAATATTCTTTTCCGTCGATGGTGTAATACCGTACTGTCATGGTCATCTTTTTATAGGATCCCCGGGTTGAGTTAATAATAACAACCTGATCATCCGGTAGATTCATTTGTGCGTGAAGCGCTTCCTGTGCTTTTTTAGCGCCGAAATAAGATCCCGGGGTTTCATAGTCATACGTATAAGTCTGCCAGGTCATACTTGGCCATGACGGGTGGCTCATCCATAGAATCAAACCGGTTGTGTTTTGCCATAAGCGACTGTTATAACCTTCTATTATGCGTCTCCAGGTATCATAGGTTACCATCTGTGCTTTTTTGGCAAATTCATCTACGTTGTTGGCTTGCCCGTAGCTATTGACTGCTTCCATAAAATCCTGAAAGAAGTGTGTGGTGTGGTGCATATCATGATAAGCCCAGACATCATTGATAGGCCAAAGGTCTTCCGGAGCGATAAACTTGCGCAGTGTATTAGCCGTTGGAATCGCCTGTGCTCCTAATTCGGTGTTGAATCCTTCTGAAATCTGCGTATAATGACGCGCATGGTCTTTAATATAACCGTAAGGTCCGCTGTTGATTGAGTTGAGGAAGCGGGAATTTCCGTGATAATGCCGTGTATGATCCTCCTTTGCCATCATAGCTGCCAGTCTTGGCTCCATTCCTTGCGGCGCGTAACCTTCATTACGTGGGCACCAAAGAGCGATAGACGGGTGAGTCCTGAAACGGCGAACTACATCTGTTGCGTTTTGCATGAATAAATCATAGTTGTTCGGTTCAACGGTGTCGTCTGTTGTTATCCAGAAATCATTCCAGACCAACATACCGTATTCATCTGCCAGCGTATAGAATAGTTCTTCGGTAGATTCACCCGTCCAGTTACGTATCAGGTTGAAATGACCTTCCTGGTGAAGTTTGAAATAAGGCTCCATGCGTTCACGAGAAACTCGTTTCAGCGCGTCATCCATTCCGAACGTACCCCCTTTGATAAATATACGTATACCATTCACCCGGAATACTAAATATTGACCCACAGGATCATCATTGGATAACTGTTCGAAAACAACCTCTTCATCTACATTTTTATAGAGTGTAGGTATCGTTTTGTTTTGTCTCGGATTACCAACAAGCACTACGTTTTCATAATCAAAAATCGGTTGGTTCTTGTTATTATTATCTACCGGAGAGTAAGCAACGCGATGATTCCCTTTGTCCGGCGTATTAATCATCAGTTCATAGGAAAATTCACGGATACCGAAACGAAGCTTTTTTATGTCTGAACTTGCTGAGCCGGTATAGACCTGTAACTCCAAATTGTATAAATGAGGCGATCCATAACCGTTAGGCCACCATAGTTTCGGATTCTTAAGATTCAATTCTTGAAAGTCCGCCGGGTCAAAAACGATTGTTTTTTCTTCATGGGCAGCTAAGCTATAGGCCGCTTTGACAGCAACTCCCTCAAACTTAGCCGATACATCACCCGATACAGGTCGGTTGCTTGTGTTTCTGACCGGAACAAGAATCTGTACCGTAGCTTTAGTTGTGTCGGGTAGGGGTAAATTAGTCAGTACGTGAGGATCTCCGATCACTACATCTCCACCTATTTGCAAACGTACATCCTGCCAAATCCCTGTATTACGATCGCGGATTCCCGGTATCCAGTCCCAACCAACAGCAGCGATGAACGTAGGTCCGTCAAGACTTGATTGTCCTCCGTTCAGACCCTGCCCAGCCAACATGGATTGTTCATGTGAGATGCCCGGGTTATCCTGTGGAGAGACTAATACAGCCAACACATTCTTACCGTTCTCTTTTAATAAAGAAGTTACATCATACGAGCCGCGTATAAACGCACCCGTCATATTGTCGATTTTCTTTCCATTGAGAAAGATTTCAGCTCTGTAATTAATACCATTAAACAATAAGCAGGTACGTTTTCCCGCGGCTTCCTGTGGTGTGTCGAAACTCACCCGATACCACCATTGCATATGAGCCAATGTATCCGGAATAGCCATGTTGTTTAATCCGAAATACGGGTCAGGATATACACCCTGATTCACCAAAGTGGTGAGAACAGTACCCGGTACTGTTGCATTATACCAATCGTCTGTATTAAAATCGGTGCTGAATACAGAAACGTCAGATTCGATCACCTGCGTAGACGTACCCAGCTCCCAGCCGTCTGAAATGATCCATTCATTCTCCATGACGGGGATCAGCTTTGTCGGAATAGTTTGTTTGGCTTTACGTGTTGCCGTTTGGAAAGGAGCCTTCCCATGCGGCATGAGCGTTTCGGGTTGTTTTTGTTTCAATCCGTCCCAGAGCTTAACAAGCCCGGTCTTGCCCATCATATCTTGCGCATACGACACGGCAGGAATCACTATAAAGAAGCTCAATAAGAGAAATACTGCTAAATGTTTCTTTGTCATTAAATGATAATTTCTGTTCATAAGTTTGTTGTATCGTTTGTTGTTTTATCTTTTAGTTAATAAATAATGTATAACTGTCTGCCTGTTCGCATTGAAGGCGTTTTCTGATAATAAGTTTGTTATTTCCTTTTTTAGTAGATAAGTAATATTTTTTCATGATTTTTAGAAACAGCAAATTATTTTAAGTGCAGCTAGTTTAT
>DAIPZX010000094.1:0-7855 GCA_036781995.1 Massilibacteroides sp.
AATCAGGTGTATATGCCAAATCTGTTTTTATCAAAGCCAGAGTGTTTAACGAGAGTTTTCGGGTCGTAAAAACTGACCGAAACACACTTGAATACGTTGCCAAACTTACACAATTACACTCCCAATTCCGCAGTATCGGAGTAAATTACAATCAAGTTGTGAAGGAATTGCATACCCATTTTTCCGAAAGGAAAGCCCTCTCGTTGCTCTACAAGCTCGAAAAAGAGACCATAGAGTTGGCTATTCTTAGCAAGAAGATCACTGCTCTAACGGAGGAGTTGAAGATCAAAATCCTTTAAAAAGAAGCTTTCTTCCTGCAACTTAGATGGTTTGTCGCTAATAATGAGGTATATGTCGGCAGAAAGTTGTAACTTTGGGAACTTTCTTACCAAAGGAACATAATGAACCGAAAATTGAACTTTATAGATTTGTTTGCAGGAGCCGGAGGTCTGTCTGAGGGCTTCATACGAGCAGGTTATGAGCCGCTGGCACACATAGAAATGAACAAGGATGCCTGCGATACTTTGAGAACCCGCACTGCATTTCATTATCTGAAAAACGAGAATAAACTATCCATATACGAAGACTATCTCAAAGAAAAACAGGAAAAAGAAGACGGGAGCAAACTTTGGAACCATGTTCCAAAAAATGTGATGAATACTGTCATTCAGACCGCTATCGGAGAAGATACCATAAATGAATTGTTTATAAAACTTGACAAGCTGGTAAAGAACCGTAAGATAGACATAATAATCGGAGGGCCTCCTTGTCAGGCATATTCGGTAGCGGGCAGAGCACGTATGGGTAAAAAAGTGGAAGAAGACCCACGAAATGAGTTATACAAATATTATGTCAATTTTCTGGAACGATATCATCCTAAAATGTTTGTTTTTGAGAATGTTTTGGGAATATTATCCGCAAAAAGTGGGGAGCCGATAAGGAATCTCCGAAAACTTGTTGAAAATGCCGGTTATGAAATGGAATATCGCACACAAGTGGCATCAAATCACGGAGTTTTGCAGAATAGGCAAAGGGTTATAATAGTCGGTTGGAAAAAATATAATGCCAAAGGGAAACCCACTAAATTTCATTACCCTGAACTGGATAAGGAAGAGAACAAGTATCAGGTATTAAGGGATTTATTCTCCGATCTTCCTGAGCGGAAAGCTGGAGAAGGAGAAATGTGTATTCCTGTTGGTTATACAAAATCTCTTTCGGAAATGGATTACCTGCAAAAAACTGGTATCCGAGGTGTATTAGATTTCACAACACAACATATAGCCCGCCCACAGAACGAGAACGACCGAACCATATACAAAATGGCGGTCGAACTCTGGCGCAATCAGAAAAAACGCTTGGATTATTCCAAAATTCCTGAAAGCCTTCAGAGGCATAAAAATAAGGAAACCTTTCTAAACCGTTTTCAGGTAGTAGACCCTGATGGATGTTGTCATACGATTGTCGCGCATATTGCAATGGACGGACACTACTACATATATCCGGTAGAGAATCCTACATTGGATAATGTACGGTCAATTACCGTCAGAGAAGCAGCTCGTGTACAATCATTCCCTGATGATTATTATTTTGAGGGAAGCAGAACTTCGGCTTTCAAACAAATAGGGAATGCCGTTCCTGTCGTATTGGCTGAGAAGATCGCGTTAGAGATTAAAAGACAGCTGTAAGCATGGACTATTCTCAATTACAGAAAGCTGAAGCTACACCAGAAGCATCGTCAATGGTGGAAACTTTTAGGGCTATTGGATATAGTCTTGAAACCGCTATTGCCGACATAATTGACAATTCAATATCTGCTCATGCTAAGAACATATATGTAAATCGCTTGTGGAGAGGAGGTCAGTCCCTTATAACAATCAAAGATGATGGTATAGGAATGAACAGCGATGAGATTGTTCAGGCCATGCGCCCCGGAACAATAAACCCCTTGTCGGATCGCCAGTCATCTGATCTCGGACGGTTTGGCTTGGGTTTGAAAACAGCATCATTTTCTCAGTGTCGCAAGCTGTCGGTGCTCAGTAAGCGCAAAGGTTATGTGTCCTCGTATTGGTCGTGGGATTTGGATTACGTTGCCCACAGCAATAAATGGGAACTGATCAAATGGATGCCAGAAGAGTTTGAGCATGAACTTGATGATTTAAATTCTGGAACATTAATCATCTGGTCTGATCTGGACAGAGTTCTGCCATTGACCACTTCCGAATCCGATGAAAATGCCAAACAGAAGTTCTCGTCAGCATTGGATAAGGTCAAAAACCATATAGCCATGACATTTCACCGATTTATTGAAGAAAAATCGGTCAGAATATTCTGGTGTGGACATGAGATTACTCCGTGGAACCCCTTTTGTATAATAGAGAACAAAACGCAGGAACGTCCAACGGAGAACATAGGGGGTGCAGCCCAAATGAAAGGATATGTCCTGCCACACAAAAATAATTTCTCAAGCGAACAAGCTTACAAGCAAGCCGAGGGTATGAACGGCTGGGGAGCACAGCAGGGTTTTTATGTGTATAGGGGAAAGCGACTGTTGCTTGCAGGAGACTGGCTTGGTATGTTTCGCAAGGAAGAGCACTACAAACTTGTTCGTATTCAGATAGATTTATTCAATAATATGGATACGGAATGGCAGATAGACATAAAAAAATCGAAAGCTTATCCTCCAATGTCTTGTCGCGAACAACTGGAGTCGTATGCAAAATCCGTCAGAAGCATCGGTTCGGAAGTCTACAGACATCGCGGACGAATTTTGAAACAGCGAGCAGGCCAGTCATTTCAACCTTTGTGGCTTGAAAAGAAAAAGGATAATAAATGGTCTTTTGTGGTAAACAGGGAGCATCTGATGATTCAGGACTTGAAGACCATGGCCAAAGAAAAGCCCGAACAGGCGATCGAGACATTATTGCGTTTTCTTGAGGAAGCTATCCCAACGAAAACAATATACATAAATGAGGCTCAGGGAGAAGAAACACAGAAACCGCCATTTTCCGATATGGATATATCTGTAATAAAGAAAATATTGAAACAGATCTATGACAATCAAATGGCAGTGGGAAAAACGGACGAGCAGGCAAAATCCCTGTTAAAGTCCACTGAACCGTTCAATAATTTTGAGGACATAATAGACGAGTTGTAACATGAAAGATAATTATCAGATTGCCATTGAAATATGCCAGAGCATAATCGGGAGAAAGGCAAGCGTTGCCGACAGTGAAATAAATGATGCCGCAGAAAAGGCCAAGTTGCTTTATCCGGATATTGATGTGCTTAAGCTTAAGAATGAACTGCTGTCCATGTACAGCGTTAAGGTAGACGTCTATCAGATTCTGGAAGGACGGGATCGGCGAGAGCCTTGGCTCCGGGATTTTAAGGCTGATAAGAAGTCGAATTGGGAATTCTGGACACGATATGCGGAATATCTGGAAAAACAGAAGCGGTTTGCTCCGAATGTTATTCTCCAGCTGGATGAGTTGACAGACAAGGTGCTGGACAAGCTTTTTAATCCTCAACGGACAGATATTCAGATTTCAAAGAAAGGTCTGGTTGTAGGTCAGGTACAGTCAGGAAAGACGGCCAATTATACAGGGTTGATATGTAAGGCGGCTGATGCAGGATTTAATCTGATTATTGTTCTGGCGGGAATTCACAACAACCTCCGAAGCCAGACTCAAAATCGTCTCGATGAGGGGTTTCTGGGTTTTGATACTCAGTATGAAAGAGCCTACTCCATGAACAACACCACTAAAATTGGAGTAGGATTGATTCCCGGCTTTGAACATGCAATAGCAAATTCATATACGACAAGTCTGGAGAAGGGAGACTTTACCAACCGTTCTGCAAATACGGCAGGATTTAACTTTAACGCACCGCAACCTATTCTGCTTGTTATAAAGAAAAATGCTTCGGTTCTTAAACGCCTGCACACTTGGCTTAATGCTCAGTCCGTTGATGGGAAAATTGCTAATAAAGCTCTGTTAATCATTGATGATGAAGCGGATAATGCTTCCATCAATACGAACAAAAAGGACTTGGATCCCACTACTATAAACAGAAATATCTGTCAGATCATAGGGCTGTTTAACAGGTCGGCTTATGTTGGCTATACTGCTACGCCTTTTGCCAATATTTTCATACCCCAGAATGAGGACGACTTGTTCCCACGAGACTTTATCATAAACCTTCCGGCTCCTACCAACTATATTGGCCCGGAGAAAGTGTTTGGCACTTCCATGATTCCGGATGAGACGAACAATGACTTGTTGCCAATCGTATTTCCCATTAAAGATTATGGATGCTTTGTTCCTCCGGGACACAAGAAGGATGACACAAAGCCTATCCCCGCAGATATTCCGGAGTCTCTTAAAACCGCGATTAAATGCTTTATTGTTACTTGCGCCATACGAATTGCGCGAGGACAAGGTACAAAGCATAATTCCATGCTTGTTCACATAAGCCGGTTCCAGATATGGCAAAATCACATTAGAGATCTGGTTGAGAAGCAGTTCTTGTATTACAAGCAGGAGATAGAAGCAAACGATGAGGCTGTTATGGATGAGTTTCGCCGTATTCTGGAAGAGGATACCGAAAATTATAATTCGTACAGAACGGTTACGACGAAAGTGAAAGAATCCATATACAGGGATATAGATCCAAAGCTTGATATTCATGCATGGGAGGAAATCAAGCCATTGATGTACAAGGCTGTGCAGAAGATTGAAGTAAAGTCGATTAATGGCTCTTCCGGAGACACCCTGACCTATTATGAAAATGAGAAAACAGGTATCTCGGTAATTGCAATAGGTGGAGACAAGCTTTCGCGAGGTCTGACTTTGGAGGGATTGTCTGTCAGCTATTTTCTGCGAGCATCCAAAATGTATGATACGCTTATGCAAATGGGACGCTGGTTCGGTTTTAGGCCCGGATATGTGGATTTGTGCCGACTCTTTACAAGTGAGGAACTGAATGAGTGGTTTCGACACATAACCATGGCAAGTGAAGAATTAAGGTCAGAATTTAACTATCTGGCTGAATCAGGCGGTACTCCTGAAAACTACGCTTTGAAGGTGAGAACACATCCCGGTGCGCTGCAAATCACTTCCGTATCCAAGATGCGATATGCGAAAAACATTGAAGTATCGTGGGCAGGAAGACTGATTGAAACATATCAGCTGCCGATGGACAAGGGCAAGAAAAAGGTTAATCTGATTGCAACAGACGACCTTATTACCTCTATCGGCACATACACAGCAAAGGACGATGATTATTTGTGGTATGATGTTTCTGCTGACACAATTTGTGACTACCTGTCAAAATTTAAGGTTGCAGACACCCTTAAGAAAGTTAATCTTGAATTAATCTGTCAATATATTCAGGATTTGGTCAAAGCGGGGGAATTGACTTCGTGGCGCGTAGCCCTTATGAATAAGGCTGGGGCAACTTCCAGTCATAAGTTCTCGAATGGTATTCAGGTGGGGTGTTTTGATCGTAATCGTGCAAAAGATACAAACTGGAGTACATACTACATCCGTAAGAATCACATCGTGGGTAATCAGAGGGATGAATTTATTGATCTTGACAAAGATATGCTCGACAAGGCTCTTGACAGAACCCGCGAGCTCAAAAAGACATGGGGAGAAAAGAGTTATCCCGCCCCGGAGGTCGTAAGACAGGAATTCAGACCGCACCAAAATCCACTGATGATTATATATCCACTTAATCCGGAAGGTGCGAATATAACGGACGAACGAGGCAATCTGATCCCCAACACGATTACTTACAATAATCCATATATTAGAACGGATGAACCGTTTATTGGATTTGCCATATCGTTTCCGGCAAGCAATACTAATTATGCAATTTCATACGCTGTGAATCAGGTTGCGGAATTTGCAGACACGGAAGACAGTTTTGAACGAGATAACGACAATACATATGACGAGCCGTAACAATATAGCCCAAATATGGGAGGTTCTGGAAGACGAGCGCTCTTTGGGACTCGTAAAACGCTTGTATTCTCAGGAGCTTGAATTTCCCGTTTTCGCAACTTTTCAGTATCCTGAAAGCTACTATGGCATAGCATTTACTTTCCATAAGGATATTCGACTCAACATATCATCTTTCAGCAATCTTAAGGAATTGAAGATCGTTTTGCTGGATGATACAACATTCACTGATTCCAACCTGCTTGTAGTTCAGTTGCTCAATCCGGAAAACCGTGATATTTTTGCATCTCTTTGTGAAAATCTGATACAAGCCATATCGCGAGAAGATACAGAGCAAAAGGTAGCTCGAACCGTGATAAACCAGCTTGAAAAGTGGAAAACACTTTTTGATACCGGCAATAATTCAGGGCTTGACACATCTGCCCAACAAGGGCTGTTTGGAGAACTCCATTTTCTTCATAATGTTCTTTGGGAATTTTCAGAAAACCCACAGTCACTTCTTGAAACATGGGTGGGAGCAGATAGGGCATTGAGAGATTTTCAGGGCGACAAATGGGCTGTAGAAATAAAGACGACATCTGCCAATAATCCCCAGCGTATAATAATCAATGGAGAGCGACAGCTGGATGAAACTTTTATTGAGAATCTGTTTCTGCTTCACTTGTCCGTAGAAGTTTCAAACCGTAATGGGATTACTCTTGTTCAGAAGATTACGGATATCAGGAATCTTCTGTTATCCAATACGCCTGCATTAAACCTGTTTAACGCCAAGTTGTTCGAAGCCGGGTATCTCGACAGACAGGAATCTTTCTATCGAACAAGACATTACCATATAAGAAGTGAAAATTATTACAAGATTGGTGATGATTTTCCGAGAATTAAGGAGAATGAGCTTCGCAGCGGCGTAGGTGAGATCAGGTATTCCATTGTTATTTCCATATGTAACGAATATATGGTTTCCAGAACTCAGGTCTTTAATGCAATACAAGAAGTATGACGGAAATAGACAAGTATTATAATTCTCTAATGCAGGATGTGGTCTCTCTTCAGCTTGGGGACGAAGAAGGAGATACGCGCGAACAAGTATTCACTCGCATTACGGTGGATATGCTGGCAGATGCAGGTGAAACTGAAAATGCTGCTGTAGCTTATGATGAGAAGGCTCTTGGGACTAAAAATCAGCATAAGATAAATGCATATGCCATCTCTGATAATTATGAGACCATTGACTTGTTCATATCCATATTTGACAACTCAAGCAGTATCAAGACCGTAAGCAAGGCGGACATTGATACGGCAACTAAACGAATAACTAATTTCTTTCGGAAAGCCGTTTACAAGAATTACGCAAACGAAATCGCTGAATCATCTCCAATATTTGAATTTGCCAATACCCTTGCCAATTATCCTGAGCTAAAAGAAAATCTGGTAAGGATAAACGTGATGATAATAACTAACTGCGAATACAAGGGTGATTTTCCGGCAAACGCAGAAATAAGTGGATATAAGCTTTTTTACCGTGTTCTGGACATTAACTACCTGTATAAAATATCCGAACAAGCGCGTGTTCCCATAGAAATTAATTTTGACGATTTTGAGGGAGAGTCGTTTGACATTCCATGCTTGTCTGCAATCACGGACAATTCTGACTATAAGGCATATATTGCCATAATACCCGGTCAGTGTATGGCCAAAATGTACGAGCGTTACGGGGCGCGTCTTCTTGAACAGAATGTGCGTTCATTCCTTCAGTTTACGGGAAAAATAAACAAGGGAATCAGGGATACCATCAGAACAGAACCCCATATGTTCCTTGCTTATAATAATGGGATTGCGGCTACTGCCGACCATCTGGAACTTGATGAAAGCGGACGATTTATTAAGAGTATAAACAA
>DAIPZX010000095.1:0-7847 GCA_036781995.1 Massilibacteroides sp.
ACCGAATGGGTTCGGTAAATGGTAAATTAAGAATAGTTTTGGCTGAATAGTTACGATTCTACCTGATTCCAAATTATACTTAATAAAATTAGTAGAGAATAAATTCAAAACAGCTTCTAAACGCTTTTCTTTCATTCGCTTTTATATTCATAAATTCTTGATTCATCTCCCCAAGGGTGATAACCTTGTCCGATATACCGGAATCCATATTTTTCGTAATAACCAATATGGTCAGTGGAAAGATAAAGATTGTCAAATCCTGCTTTTTTGCTGTCTTCTTTCGCCTTTTCTAACAAAAGTGAGCCATAGGCATTGCCCCGATATTTTTCTTCAACATAAACGCCACATACCCACGGATATAAATCCATACGACTAATAAAGTCATTCGTAATAAGTCCGGCACATCCGATTATTTCGTCCTCATTTACTAATAAGTACCATTGGGGTAGCGGATTTGATGTTGACAAACTATGCGTAATGCAATCGTTATACATTATTTTTGTAACAGAAGACCATTTGCTGCTGATATAATCAATAGCCCGGTCTTTATATTCAGGTTTTTCTCTAATGGATATAATTTTCATCTGGTGTTATTAGTTTATGCTTTCATTATTTCTTAACAAGCTTATTTACAAATTCCTCAAAGAAAGCATCTCGGTAATTGCTGCCAATGGCTATTTCATAAGACCGGATAAACAAATCATTATTATCAAATGACGTTATTTTTTGTGTATTGACAATATATGATTTATTGATGCGGAAAAAGTTCTTCTGCGGCAAATAATCTAAAATCGTTTTCAGTGTCATTTTGGTAATAACACGTTGCGTATCCATCTGAATAACGACATAGTTTTTCAGTCCTTCAATGAAAAGGATTTCGTCGAAATGAATTTTAAAATACTTCCGGTCAGATTTGACAAAAAAGAAATCATCTTCGATTGTTTCAAAGTTATTTTTCTCTTCATTCAACAGGAGACTATGGTAGGTAACGGCTTTGTTCACAGCCTTTACAAAACGTTCCGTCTCAATCGGTTTGACCAGAAAATCAACCGCATCGACCTCGTAACTGTCTATGGCATATTCGGAGTATGCCGTTGTAAAAATGACTAACGTTTGCGGTGGGATCGTCTTGGCAAATTCAATCCCCGTAATGCCCGGCATCTGAATATCCAAAAACACCAAATTGACTGAATTTTCCTGCATGAAAGAGGAAGCCGTCTGCGCATTGTTAAATGCTCCTGTCAGGGATAACTGCGGGGTCTCTTTGAGTAATATCTCAATAGCCTTTCGCGCTAAAGGTTCATCGTCTACTATGATACAGTTCATTTTATGGCTGCTTAATAGTTAATAGTACAGTGAATTGTTTCTCTTCATCCGTTATGGATAGCGTATGCTGATTGGGATAAAGAAGTTCCAGCCTGCGGCGGATGTTTTGCAAGCCTAACCCGCCCACCTTACTTTTAGCTAAAGGTATTGCAGGTTTTGAGTTCGCACACCGGAAACAGAACTCATTCTCCCGAATATCAAATTCAATATGTGTATAAGATTCGTTTTCTATGTCAGGGTTGTGCTTAACCGCATTTTCGACAAACGGGATAAACAGGAATGGAGGAACTTGGAACGCGGTACTGCCTCCCTTCTTTATAATGGAGTATTCGAAGCGGTCCCGGCGTATTTTTTCGAGGTTCAGGAAATCGTTCAGGAAGTCGATATCCGAATCCAGATTTACAAATTCTCTCGTACAATTATTCAGTTGATAATTCAGCAACTTTTCAAGTTTCAACAAAGTCTGCGATGCATCTTTGGGTGCACATTTGAGAAGCACATTGGCATTATTCAGCATATTGAATAAAAAATGCGGATTGATTTGTTGTTTCAGCAAGTTGAGTTCTGATTGCTTTGTTGCTATTTTCAACTCGCCGGCACGTTTCTGTTCTTTCATCCATTGTACAAACAAAACCATTGTTGATGTCGCAACAAATACCAAGCAGGTACTTAAAAACGAAGATGAGATTTCGACTAAGATGGATGACAGGGGCATTGAATTGTAAGTATATTCATCACTATGTACAGATTGTGTTAATATAGCAAACAGGATAAAACTAATAGAAAAAGCAATGATACACCAGATATACCTGTCAATACGTCCCCTAAGCAACGTGTGGGGGGTTAACAAATATATATTTAAGTAGCACATTATGTTTAGTATCATATAAAATTCAAACAATCCCCAAAGCCGTTCACCTGAAAGAACAAACACTTCGTCTTCGCTGCCTAATGCGTTTAATGACAACAACAGGATTAATAATTGCAATAATACATGCCGCACAATTCCTAACCGTGGATTAGTCAATAATGATTCAAACCAATTATCATACTTATTTTCCATAAATCAACGGATTTTAATTTTCAACAGAACCTGCTTCGGTTGTAAATCCAGTTCATGCTTTCGCGGATATAACTGTTCTAAACGATTGCGGACACTCTTTTCATTTCTTTGGGTATGACCGTCTGTCAACTTAAAAATGAGGCAATCCTCCTCAAGATGGAAGTTCATTTCAATAAAACTGTTTTTATCCGAAATTTCTTCCGATTGCAGGAAAGAGACAAACAACATGGGATAAATCAATACACCCATTGTTTGACCGGAGACAGAGACATTGAAGCCTGCGCACCCATCATTATATTTCAAAATAGCAAGGTATTCTTTCAGGAATTTTATTTCACTTCCCAACAGCACCTTTTTCTGACGGCAATCATACAGTTGATAACGTAATAAACGGCTTAACCGCATCAGTATTTCAGATGTCTCTTTCGGATCTGTTTCCGCAGACTCTCCGCTTTTACGCAGTGTGTTGCAAAGTAAAGACGGTGCAACTTGCTCTTTCATGGATTCCGTTTCCATCTGAATATTGGATGCCTCAATCAGTAATTTGTTTTCGTGTTCAATATTCCAGTATTTAAGCATACGTCCCATTAAAATGCCTAAGAGAACCATAAGCCACAACGCATTTTGAGCAAGTATATCTATCCATACATGCAATGGGTGCACATTCTCTTTCCATGGTAACAGATTAAAACAACGACTTATCACATTTTCGAATACGATCTGCTGCAACCATACGAACACGCCTATGAGTGTCAAGGTAAAAATCCAGAACAGCATGTATCTCTTTTCTAACAGCATAGGAATAAGAACAGTAATCAAGAAGATAGACGGAACAAGTTTGCACAAAAACCCACTCAGCGTGAAAAGAGAAAAAGGAAGAGATTCTGCGGCAGGATAATGATACAATGTTTCCGAATAGGAAAATATGAACAACATAATGCATAGCAGCGTATATCTCACCATTCTATACCGGGGAGAAAGCAACAATGCATATGTCGTTGAGCTATTTTGCATAATTTATTACTGATTGCATGTACAAAAGTACGAATAATGACTTAAAATTCAATCCTGTACATAATATTGGGTATCGCGAGCGTCCCCTTATACGGTTCTATTTCCTTTGTATGGTAGTTGTATAGGTGTCCGTAATAAGATTCCGTGTTGGTAGCATTGATATACTTTATGGCAAATTCATGTGATGTCTTTTTCCGGTTTATCTTGTAGCTGAGGGTAAAGCTGGCTAAAAACATCGGGTCGAATTGCTGGGAATACGCACGGCTTTCATCGTATTGCACGTCATTGTCAGGATCTGCCAATGTGGCTTCAAGGTCAGTTGGCGAATAACGATCACCTCCCTGCAAAGTCAGCCTGAGATTTGCACTGAAAACATTTTGTTTACTTTTCCCAACCATCCACTCCTTGCCGCCAAGTGTGTTGACGATAAATTTGCGGTTGTATCTTGTTGCGTGCCAAACACCATCCCCACCTGTGTAACGGGAGTTGAAAAATGAACCTGTAAGCATAGCATACCATCCTTGATTAAGATAGCGTTCCAATGTAACATCTATTCCATAATTACGTCCTTTCCCTTTATTCACCAATGTCTTGTCTACATAAAAATCGCTGCGGTTCAGAACTGAATAAGAGCCGGTGGCTTCTACAGGAACAGCATATAGGTATTGATAAAAAGGTTCTATTTTCAGGTTCGTATTCTCAGACAATTTCAGTCCGTAAGACAATAAGAAGTGATGTGCCTTGGTAAAATCCAATTCTTTATTGACAAACCTGCCTCCTACTTCGACAAAATAAACATCAATCTTTTCCATCCGGCTGTGCATGCCGTATGCGGCGGCAAAGGTACTGCGCGCGGTTGGTTGCCACTTAACACCTGCGCGGGGTTCAATTGTCCACGAATCATTAAGCGTCAGCCATTGAGCGTTTAGCCCGAAGTTTAGTATAACGTTATTGTTTATATTGAAGGCGTTGCTTGAATATGCCGTAACCAATCCGGTACTGCCGTCTCCGTCATATACTGGAAGCAATGCTTCGCCAATATGAGGCGATTTAGTCATATCCATATTATAAAACAGGCGTGTATAATTAATTCCTGATTTATTTGTAAAGCGGGAACTGAATTTGCGGTTATGCGATATATCCGCAATAAAATTGGAAAAGTTCCGGTTCATATCCAACCACGGAATGTTATGTTCCATCCGGTCGTTGTAGAAATTCGCATAAGCATGTTCTTTAAAATAGGTTCCGGCAAGTGTTGTTTTAAGCGATCCTCCATTGCGAAAGGAATAAGCATGTCCGATTCCTCCCGCAAACATATATTGTTTGGACGCGGAGTAGTTTTCGTCTATTTTGCTCTTCCATTCTGTCGTATCGCTGTTTTTCATAATATAATTATCAATTAATCCGGTCATCCAAACAGAAAAAACGCCCGCTTTTTTAGTAGGAAAGTTCAACTTCATATTCAAATCCTGATAGTCTATCGTTTCATCATCCATACCCATCAACCCGGTCTTTTGGGCAAAACCAAGAGCCGAATAACGATAATTAATAATGTAGGAAGAACCGTTTTTACGGCTTATCGGCCCTTCGGAAGCGAAATCAAAACCCAATGTTCCGACTTGTGCCGTATGCTCGTAGTTCTGATTATTCCCGTTACGCAGCTTTACATCAAATACACCGGACACAGCATTACTGTATTCTGCCGGAAAGGCACCGGTCAGAAAATCGGAATTGCTTAATACATTTGCACTTAATGAAGATAAAACGCCTCCTCCAAGTATGGAAATATCGGCAAAATGGTTAGGATTAGGAATTTCTACACCCTCCATTCTCCATGACAACAGATGGGGCGCATTTCCATGAATGGAGATTCCATTTGACGATCCATCAGCCGAAACTCCTGCAAAAGCCGTAGCCAACCGTGCCGGGTCATCCATCCCTCCGGCATAGCGGCTCGCTTCTTCCACACTGAGCATGCGGGCTCCGGTGGGTGCCATTTTATTGAGCGGTTGTTCTTTATTTATACGCGGACGAACCACGATTTCGCCCAGCATCTTTACCGATTCTTTCATCGCTATATCCAAATAGACTTCTTTGGCTGACGAAACCATGATTTCTTTTATAATTGCCGGTTCATATCCTAAGAACGTTGCCATTATCGTATGTCGCCCTACGGGAACATTCTCCATTTGAAATTTTCCGTCACTATCCGTTACAGTCCCTCTCCCCGGATTGTCTGCCAATGAGACGGATGTAAACGGAATGGCTTCTCCGGATGCGGCATCTGTGATGACCCCCCTTATGGTTTGGGTTAGCTTTGTATTGGTTTCCTGACTATATGCGGATATTGAAATAGTGAATAGCAAAAACAATGAGAATTTCACTCTTGATTTTAAAGTAACCCTGACCTTTTGAATACTTCGTTTCATTTTTCTTGTGCTGTTTTAATATTTTCAACACAAAAGTATTGCCCGGATGAATACACTTTTGAAAAAGTACACCAAAGAGCCTTTTCGGGGGACAAAACGATAAAAAACGGTGCAAAAAGATAACTATATTTTTGGAAAAAGACAAGGGTGTTTCATCAAAATGATAATTTCAATGACTGTCGCAGGAGGTAAAACGCATTTAAACTATCCTCGTCGAATGTAGCGAAGTAATCCAGTATACGCACCCTTAGATTGCTTCGTCGCTTCGTTCCTCGCAAAGAACGAGGTTAGTTAAGTGCGGTTGCTCTGTGTGTTTGCTGTGCTACACGCACTACATCGAATGGTTATTATTTTACAAAAGACTTTTTTGAAAAATTGTATCTTTGTAAAAACTATTTTTTCTGAATAAATATAAAATGAATTAAACAGGATAGGCCATGATCAAAATATTCCCCGTCAGCACCGTTAAAGAAATCGACAATTACACTATACAGAATGAGCCGATAGAGGCTATTGACTTGGTAGAAAGAGCTTCTATGCTCTTTGTTCATGAATTTACACGGCGTTATTCCAAGTATCACCGCGTTATTATCTTTGCCGGACAGGGAAATAATGGAGCGGATGCTTTAGCGATAGCCCGTCTTTTAAGTGAGGAGTCTTACCGGGTTGAAACGTTTTTGTTCAATCCTACTGCCGGTCTGTCGGCTGCATGTGATATCAACAAGGCGCGTCTGCTTGAAATAGAGCATGTCGAATTTACAGAGATAATAGATAATTTCGAACCGCCGTTACTTACGGAGAATGATGTCGTGATCGATGGGTTGTTTGGTTCGGGATTGAATCGTCCGCTTACCGGAGGATTTGCGGCTTTGGTGAATTATATCAATCAGTCTGACTCGGAGGTGGTGGCTATTGATGTTCCTTCGGGATTGTTCGGAGAGGATAATCGCGAAAATGATATGCACAACGTGATAACAGCCAACCTGACATTAACTTTTGGTTTCCCGAAGCTTGCTTTTTTATTGGCAGACAACTATCCTTATGTAGGCGAATGGAAGACATTAGATATCGGGTTGCATCCGGATATTATCTCCGCCACGAAAACGCCTTTCTGTTTGGTTACTGAAGAGGATATCACAGAAGTGATTCATCCGCGTAAAAGGTTTGCGCATAAGGGGGATTTCGGACATGCGCTTTTGGTTGCCGGAAGCAAGGGAAAGATGGGCGCCGCCGTTCTGAGTGCGCGCGCTTGTCTGCGTAGTGGAGCCGGATTATTAACGGTTCATTCACCTAAATGCGGACTGCAAGCTCTTCAGATGTCTATTCCGGAGGCAATGGTCAATGTAGATCAACAAGCGGAGCATTTCAGTACGGCGCCGGAAACTGCTGTTTATACGGCGATTGCTGCCGGACCCGGATTAGGCTTGCATCTGGATACTGCCGCAGCCTTAGAGCATCTGATACAGACAGCCCAAAAACCTATTTTGCTTGATGCTGACGCGATTAATATACTTGCGACAAATAAAGATATGTTGCCAAAACTGCCGCCACGAAGTATACTGACTCCGCATCCCAAAGAATTCGATCGCTTAACAGGAGAATCATCTTCAGCATACGAACGCCTGTTGAAGGCAAGGGAATTTGCTACTACCTATCAGGTTGTACTTGTCTTGAAAGGCGCGTTCACCTCGACCTGTTTGCCCAATGGAGCTATCAATTTTAATAGTACGGGTAATCCGGGTATGGCAACCGCAGGTAGTGGGGATACATTGACCGGAATCATTTTAGGACTACTTGCTCAGGGATATGAACCGGAGATAGCAGCGACAGTAGGGGTTTATTTGCATGGCACGGCAGGAGATCTTGCCGCGGCTGTCCATACGGAAGAAAGCCTTATCGCAAGCGATATCATTGATATGCTTGGTAAGGCTTTCAAACAAATTAAGTAATCTTTTTATTTCGGTTGTTTTCCGATATAAGCCAAAATACCACCGTCTACATACAGGATATGCCCG
>DAIPZX010000096.1:0-7817 GCA_036781995.1 Massilibacteroides sp.
AAATAGGTGTATTCAGTACAGTGATTTTTCAATCCTTCAAAAATAAATATTTTTCTTTGTAATGTGAAAGGCAATTTACCTTGAACGTACCTAACATTGTTTTTTATTTCTCCAATATCTCTTGTAGATTTAGCTATCACTGTTACGAAATTCCGGTTTACCACTTTTCATTAAAACAACAATTTATTTTTTAATTACTTTTATTTTTATGAACATTTACATTGGAAACCTGAATTATCGTGTTCGGGAAGAGGATTTGAAACAAGTGATGGAAGAATACGGAGCCGTAGACTCAGTTAAAATCATCAAAGATCGTGAAACCGGAAGATCTAAAGGCTTTGCTTTCGTAGAAATGGCTAACGATGAAGACGCTAAAAAAGCGATCGAAGAGCTAAACGAAGCTGAATATGAAGGACGTCAGATGGTTGTTAAAGAAGCTAGACCTAAAGCGTAAGCGACCGTACTTCTTAATTATTTTAGAAGAAATTAAAAACTTCCGTCTATCTTTGGCGGGAGTTTTTTTTATATCATAGCCATCCAATAAAAAAACAAGATGAGATTTAAAGCATCGTTTTCAAACAAATCCGGACTAACCCAATTATGGTTATTGTTCTTTTTAATTATAACAGGACTCCTAATCGCCTCTATCCTTAGTGTTACCTTCTTCATAAACAGAGGGATCGATGAAGGATTGCAAGATCCGGGGGCACTGCGCTTGTTACAAGCCATTTCAACGGTTTGTTCATTCCTGCTTCCCGCCATAGCATTGGCCTGGCTATGCAGCGAATCACTTCTTAAATACCTTTCTTTAGAAAAATCACCTTCAGTCAAAGTATGTCTATTAACCTTGGCAGGTTTGCTTTTACTCGGTCCGACAATCAATATGATGACCTTACTGAATAAACAATTAGTTTTGCCTTCATTTCTGGAACCGATAGAAATGTGGATGAGAAGCAAGGAAGCTGAAATGGAAAAGTTTATCAACCTGCTGATACAGGATAATAGCACGGGCGCACTCATATCCAATCTGGTTGTGATAGCTCTTCTTGCCGCAGTAACAGAAGAAATTTTATTCAGAGGGGCTATACAAAGAATCATTGAGAAGTGGACAAACAACCACCATGTAGTTATCTGGCTGGCGGCAATCGTATTTAGCGCCGTACACATGCAATTTTACGGATTCATACCACGAATGATGTTGGGAGCCTATTTAGGCTATCTGCTCTATTGGAGTAAAAGTATGTGGTTGCCCATATTCGCACATTTTGTTAATAATGCAATAGCAGTTGTTGCCACCCGGAATCTAAATCCGGAAGACAGTTACAATGAATTCATCACAGGAGATATCAAGAGCGAACATCTGCTTGGCTATGCCATTGCAGCAGTCCTGACCTTTGGTCTGTTCTGTTTATTAAATAAAAAGCTGGCAAGGGAAGCAAAAGAGGCTGATTAAAACACCTTTTTCCGTAACTGAAAGTCTTTCCCCAAGTATTTTTCACGAACAATCTCGTTTTCAGCCAGTTCCTCCGCCGTGCCCTGAAACAAAACTTTACCTTCAAACAAAAGGTAAGCACGATCCGTAATGCTTAAGGTTTCATATACATTGTGATCGGTAATAAGAATCCCGATGTTTTTATGTTTTAGCTTGGCTACAATCGTCTGAATATCCTGTACCGCAATCGGGTCAACCCCGGCAAAAGGCTCATCAAGCATGATAAACTTCGGATCGATTGCCAAACAACGAGCTATTTCCACACGCCGGCGTTCACCTCCGGACAATTGATCTCCCAGATTTTTCCGAACCTTATGCAAACCAAATTCAGAAATAAGGCTTTCCAGTTTCTCCACCTGATAGTCATGTGTTGTTTCTGTCATTTCCAATACAGACCGTATATTGTCTTCAACCGTCATTTTGCGGAAAACAGAAGCTTCCTGCGCAAGATAACCGATGCCATTGCGCGCCCTTCTGTAGACCGGAAAATTAGTGATTTCCATATCATTCAGAAAAATTTTACCTTCATTAGGTGTGACAAGCCCCACGGTCATATAGAAAGTTGTCGTTTTCCCGGCTCCGTTCGGACCAAGCAACCCCACAATCTCCCCCTGTTTCACATTGATGGAAACATGATTTACCACAGTGCGGGTTCTATATTTTTTCACCAGATCCTCCGTACGGAGCACCATTTGCTGTTCGTCTGTCATACACTCAAGATTTACTGCAAAGTAAAAGAATTTAATCGCGTTTTGAATGCAAGCCTATACGTTTAACGTTCTTTCACCAATCACATTCAGATTGGTTCGAAAATAATAAAAGCAGCTACTCTTGCAAGAATAGCTGCTTTCTCTATTTAAAGGCATTATATCATTTATACGTTCATCGGCACATCTATCAATAGGATACGTGCATCCTTTGATTTAGACGTAACCTTGATCGCATCAGTTTCCCAAACACCAACGGCATCGCGATGAGCCAAGTTGATATCGTTCACATCGAAGTCGCCATTGACGACCATTGCGAATACGCCATTTCCTTCTTTTTTGACTTTATATTCGAAAGTCAAGTCTTTATCGAATGTCCCGATCGAAAACCAGACATCCTGATGCAACCACAAACCTCCGTCAGCAGATTCAGGCGAAACAACGGTCACCAATTTATTCTTATTGTGAATAAAATCGAACTTTTTCTGATCGTACCGGGGTTTCACGTTCTGTTTATCGGGAAACACCCATATCTGGAAGAAGTTAAGAGGGTTGGCCTCTTGTGCATTATATTCGCTGTGTGTAATTCCCGACCCGGCACTCATAACCTGTATTTCTCCGGGATGGATCACACTGATGTGCCCCATACTATCCTTATGTTCCAACTCTCCGTATAAAGGAATCGAAACAATCTCCATATTATCGTGGGGATGGGTACCAAAACCTTCGCCTCCTTGTACTATATCGTCATTTACAACACGTAATGCTCCAAAATTGATTCTATCCGGATTGTAATAACTGGCAAAACTAAACGTATGATGTGTATCTAACCAACCGTGATTCAGATGACCTCTTGACGAAGCCTTGTAGATTATTGTTTTCATTCTATTTTCCTTTCTTATTTATATTCTTTATATATAACACTCGAAACAACTATTTGTTCTGTTCTCTATATTTTAGAGTTGACATAAATAAGTTATATTTGCATCTCCTAAATTAATGAAACAGGAATGTATAAAGCATTACACAGAATGGGAGAATATACTCTCCTGATGAAAAAATCGATCGCGCTGCCTGATCGGTGGAATATGTTTTTTAAACAATTGGTGCGCGAAATCTACAAATTAGGTGTCGACTCCTTATGGATCGTCATTATCATATCGATATTTATCGGAACAGTAATTGCTATTCAGATATCGCTCAATATCAGTTCGCCGCTAATACCAAAATTTACAATCGGCTATACCACACGCGAGATTATACTGCTGGAGTTTTCATCCTCTATCATGTGTTTGATTCTTGCCGGAAAGGTGGGTAGCAATATCGCCTCGGAAATCGGGACCATGCGCGTTACCGAACAAATCGATGCTATGGAGATCATGGGCGTTAACTCGGCAAATTACCTAATCATGCCTAAGATTGCAGGACTAATGATATTCATTCCCGTGCTTGTGATCTTCAGTATGTTTACAGGGATTATGGGAGGTATAGCCGCAAGTCATCTTTCCGGAAACGGAATGACACCCGCCTCCTTTGAATATGGCTTGCAGTTTTATTTTAACTCCTTCTATATCTGGTATTCCATCATTAAGTCGATCATATATGCTTTCATCATTTCGTCTATCGCTGCCTACTTTGGCTATTTTGTAAAAGGAGGCGCTTTAGAGGTAGGCAAGGCAAGCACCAATGCCGTAGTAATGAGTAGCGTGATGATTCTTTTGGCTGATGTTATCTTAACTCATTTAATGCTCACATAGGCATGATAGAGATTAAAAATATTACGAAATCTTTCGATGAGCGTGTTGTTCTGAATGATATAAGCGCACAGTTTGAGGATGGAAAAACAAATCTCATCATCGGACGAAGCGGATCGGGGAAAACCGTTTTAATAAAAAATATCATCGGGCTGATGACTCCCGATTCCGGGGAAATCCTTTATGACGGCAGGAATTTTCTGAACATGAATAAAGGTGAACTCAAATTATTGCGCAGGGAAATGGGTATGCTTTTTCAAGGGTCTGCTCTGTTTGACAGCATGACTGTACTGGAGAATGTCATGTTTCCTTTGGATGCCTTTTCGAAAGCTTCCGCACGCGATCGAAGGAAACGGGCAGAATTCTGTCTGGATCGCGTAAACCTGTCTGAATCAGGACATTTATATCCTTCCGAAATAAGCGGAGGAATGATGAAGCGCGCGGCTATTGCCCGCGCCATAGCCTTACAGCCCAAATACCTGTTCTGTGACGAACCCAACTCCGGTCTCGACCCCAAAACATCTCTTATCATCGATGATCTGATCTATTCCATCACCAAGGAATACAACATGACGACCGTGATTAATACGCACGACATGAATTCAGTGATGAATATCGGTGATAATATCATTTTCATCAAGGAAGGCATTCTGGAATGGCAGGGAAATAAACACGAAGTTATTACGTCAGACAATCAGGCGCTGAACGATTTTATTTTTGCCTCCGACCTGTTTCGCAAAGTCAAAGGGATAGAGAAAGCCCAGGAGGAAGGGTGATTCAACAATAAAATAGATTAAAAAAACTGTTTCCGCCTCAAGAGGAGACAAAAACAGTTTTCTATAACAAAGACTCAAATGGCTATTTCAACCCAAATTCTTCTTTAATCTTATCCACATAATCAAGTTTCTCCCAGGTAAACAACTCCACTTCACAAACAACGGGCTGTGGAATATAACGTGAAGAAAAGATTTTGCTCACAGTCTGAGGAACACGTCCCATGTGTCCGTAAGATGCCGTTTCTTTATAAATCGGATTTCTCAACTTCAAACGTTCTTCGATCGCTTTAGGGCGCATATCAAACAGGTTCCATATCTTTTCGGCAATTTCGCCATCTGTCTGAGAGACATTCGAGCGACCATACGTATTGACAAAGATATTCATCGGTTTTGCCACGCCGATAGCGTAAGACACCTGAACCAGAATTTCATCGGCTACACCTGCGGCAACTAAATTCTTTGCGATATGCCGGGCTGCATAAGCAGCCGAACGGTCTACCTTTGATGGGTCTTTTCCGGAGAAAGCCCCACCCCCATGAGCGCCTTTGCCACCATACGTATCAACAATGATTTTGCGGCCGGTAAGACCTGTATCTCCATGCGGTCCGCCAATAACGAATTTACCTGTAGGATTCACATGATAGACAATATGCTCATTGAACAGATTCTGTACATCTTTCGGATAACGCGCCTTCACACGGGGTATAAGGATGCTTTTCACATCATTCGCGATTCGTCTCTGCATAGCCAGATCCGCCTCTTCCTGTGAAATACCTTTTGCCTCTACAAACTCATCATGCTGAGTCGATACGACAATCGTGTCGATACGAAGCGGTTTTCCGTTATCATCATACTCGATTGTAACCTGACTCTTCGCATCAGGGCGAAGATAAGGCATTAAATCAATCTCTTCCTTTCGTATTAATGCCAGTTCCTGCAACAAAGAATGAGAGAGGTCTAAGGCTAAAGGCATATAGTTTTCCGTTTCATTGGTCGCGTAACCAAACATCATTCCCTGATCTCCCGCTCCCTGGTTATACGGGTCTTCACGTTCTACACCACGGTTAATATCGCCGCTCTGTTCGTGAATAGCAGAGAACACGCCGCATGATTTTGACTCAAACTGATATTCGCTCTTCGTATAGCCGATCTGTTCTATTACCGTGCGAGCAACTTCCTGCACATCTACATAAGCTTTCGATTTAACCTCTCCGGCCAGAACAACCTGTCCGGTTGTAACAAGAGTTTCGCAAGCAACTTTCGATTCTCTGTCATATGCCAGAAATTCATCAAGCAAAGCATCCGATATTTGATCGGCTACTTTATCGGGGTGTCCTTCAGACACCGATTCGGAGGTGAATAAATAACTCATTACTAACTTAAATTGATTGTTTCTAATGAATTGACGAAAAAGGGATTGTCGGCCAGGAGACCGGGAGAAGTCTGTTTATTTTAGCATTTTTTCCCGTGGTTGCAAGCAATGACAAATCTATCCACGTCAATTCTATGAGACAAATGTAGTATTTATCTGATATTCTATCCTATTTTTAACCTTCTTTATTACGAATGCAGCCGTTCATATAGCCGGCTTATTGTTTCTTTCAATACGGGATGGACTACATCCGGCGCTATTTCAGCCAGTGGTTTCAATACAAATTCGCGTTCCGCCATTAGCGGATGCGGCAGAGTAAGCAAGGGAGAATTCATAACAAGATCATCATACATAAGCAGATCTATGTCGATCAGGCGATCCGTATAGGTTCCGTTACTTTTTTCCATCCGCCCCATTGCCTGTTCGACATATTGGGTTATAGCCAGCAGTTCTAAGGGTTGACAGTGTGTCTCTATCGTCAAGGCGGCATTCAGGAAAGCATTATCCGAGTCAAATCCCCACGGCTCGGTTTCGTATAAAGCAGAAAGGGCAAGAATCTTTCCTACCCTTTCAGCCAACAGCGCTACCGCTGTTAGCATATTCTGTTGCCGGTCGCCCAAATTGGTTCCCAGACTTATCTGTACAATTGCCATATCAAATAATCAGCATGGCATCTCCATACGCTCCAAAACGATATTTTTCTTTAATTGCCTGTTGGTAGATATCCATCATCAGATCATAACCGGCAAATGAAGCAGACATCATCAACAAGGTAGAATAAGGCATGTGGAAATTGGTTACCATGCTTGTAGCGACACTAAAATCGTAAGGCGGAAAAATAAATTTATTCGTCCAACCGCTGAATTCCTTTAAATGACCGTCCGTACTTACCGCAGTCTCGATCGCGCGCATAACAGACGTTCCGACAGCACAGATCTGCTTTCCGGCATCTTTCCCTTCGTTTACGACACGAACCACATCGGCATTAACGATCATCTCTTCAGAATCCATCTTATGTTTTGTGAGGTCTTCCACATCAATATCACGGAAATTACCCAAACCGGAGTGCAGCGTCAGAAAGGCAAAACGACAGTCTTTTATTTCAAGCCTCTTCATTAGTTCACGACTGAAGTGCAATCCTGCCGCAGGAGCCACAACAGCACCTTCTTCCGAAGCAAAGATGTTTTGATAGCGTTCTTCGTCATCTTCGCCCACTTCGCGCTCTATATATTTAGGTAGCGGAGTTTCGCCCAGGGCGAATAATGCTTTTTTGAACTCATCGTGATCACCATCATAAAGAAAACGCAAGGTGCGCCCGCGCGAAGTCGTATTATCAATCACCTCAGCCACCATAGACTCATCTTCTCCGAAATAGAGTTTATTCCCGATACGTATCTTACGGGCCGGATCAACCAGCACATCCCATAAACGTAAGTCCTGATTTAATTCACGCAACAAAAAAACTTCAATACGCGCTCCGGTCTTCTCCTTGTTGCCATACAATCTGGCAGGGAATACTTTTGTATTGTTAAAGATAAACACATCTTTCTCATTAAAATAGTCAAGGATATCCTTGAAATGTTCACGATGCTCAACCTCGCCGGTTTTACGATGTACCACCATTAATCTCGCCTCATCCCTGTTTTTGACAGGATGAAGAGCGATCAATTCTGTTGGTAAATTAAATTTGAATTTTGACAGCTTCATAATAACCTT
>DAIPZX010000097.1:0-7745 GCA_036781995.1 Massilibacteroides sp.
ACAGCTAAAGAAACCCCCAAAATTGCATTCGCGCCTAATTTTGATTTTGTTTTTGTTCCATCAAGAGCGATCATTTTCAGGTCGATCGCACGTTGTTCTAACGCGCTCATTCCAATCAAGGCAGGAGCGATTATATCATTTACATTAGCTACAGCTTTTTGTACGCCTTTGCCCAAATAACGTCCTTTATCTCCGTCACGCAGTTCGATTGCTTCATTTTCTCCGGTTGAAGCGCCGGAAGGTACAGCAGCACGTCCGATTACGCCGGATGCTAAAGTCACGTCTACTTCCACGGTTGGGTTACCGCGTGAATCCAACACCTCTCTACCTTTTACTTTTACAATTTCCATACTTTTACGCTTTTATTTATAGTGTTACACTTTCTAAATGCCTACAAAGATAAAAAAATAATTTCTCTTTATCACCACAACAAATCGTTTTGTCGGATCAGGCTTTGAAGCAAATTTTGTTCTTTTAAGGTTAGTTTCAAACGATTCATATGATGAAGAAACACATTCAGCCGATGGATATCAGAACCCACAAAATCATACAACCCTTTTTGCAATAAAAACCAGGCCACATCCTGAGCACGTTCTCCGTATTGTCCGGAAAGAGACATCAGGTTAAGCTGATATTTACACCCTTTAGCTTTCAGGTCACAGTATTGCGTTTGATCCATAAACAGATAACGCTCAGGATGAGCTAACAAGGGTATATACCCCTTCAATTGAAGATCATAAATGACATGAATCAGCTCCGGGGAGGGAGACAGGTATGACATTTCAATCAGCACATGCTTGTCTCCTAAAGTCAGCAAACCGTCTTCTTGTTGGCCATAAAAACCAACATCCAGCATATACTCGGCCGCCAGCCGCAACTCAATTCCGGCTGGAGCTTCTTTTTGAAAATCGGCAAATCGTTTTTGCAGAAACGCCGGACGATTTTCCGGTATGTCCGCCATTACATGCGGAGTAAAATAAACACGCCGCACACCCTGCTTTATCATCGCATTCAGTGCCTGTGCGGTCTCTTCTGCCGTCTGAAAGCCATCGTCCACGCCCGGCAAATAATGGGAATGAATGTCTGTCAAACCGTTCAGGAAACCGGCTTCTATAGCTGTTTTTTTTGACGCGAAACGATCAAAAAACGAGCTTTTCTTTTTCATTTCCCGTCCTCATTGCCATAACCGTAGCCGTAGCCGTAGCCGTAGCCTCCTTTCTTCGTATCGACACCGTTCAACAGAATAGCCATATTATTAAATCGTTCGCTTCTGTATAGTTGCTCCAGATCAGGTAGCATACGGCGAGGGAATTTCCCTGCGCGAACCAAATAAACTGTCATATCCACTACGCGATTGATAATAAAAGCATCTGCCACCTGCAGAGTCGGCACATTATCCAGAATTACGTAATCATAATGTTCGCACAAGTACGCGATCAAATTATCTAAACGTTCGTCAAGTAGCAATTCAGCGGGGTTAGGCGGAATCGGACCCGAAGAAATCAAATCCAGATTTTTGTCCAGTCCGCTTGGCGCAATAAGATCCTCGACCTTATCAACCTGCCCGGAAAGGAAAGAAGTAACTCCCTTCGGAGTCTTATAAATAGACTTGCTCAATGTTCCTTTGCGGATATCCAGGTCTACCAAGATCACTTTCTTTTCGGTGAGCGCAAGACTCATACCTAAATTTACCGACACAAAAGTCTTACCCGATCCCGGAAAAGCTGAAGTGACGGTCAGCACCTTCATTTCCTTTTTCTTTACCCGCATAAATTCCATATTGGTACGTACAATACGGAATGCCTCCGACACCGAATCACGACCATTCCTATGAACCTGGATTTCAGTTCCTGCCTTCTTGTCACGGATGGGAATTTCACCTAGAAAAGGCATAGATATCACATCCTGTATATCTTTACGATTACGGATCGTCACATTAAATACCTCCATCAGCCAAAGAATAGCCGCGGGGATCAAACCTCCCAGCATCAATCCGGCCAATAGAATGATCAGCACGCGAGGCGCCACCGGATTTTCACTTCCGGTTGCCGGGTCGATGATACGGGCATTGCTTTCTGTAATCGCCTGCGTCAAGGCATTCTCCTCCCGCTTGTTCAACAAATAGAGATACAGTTCCTCTTTAATCTTTTGTTGACGTTCTATGGAAAGCACATATTTTTGTTGTGAAGGAACGGCTGTTATACGTCTTGCGGTCTGCACTTCCCGTTCTCTGGTGTTGCGAATCTGAATATTCAGCCCGACAATCAGGTTGTCTATCGCCCGGATAATCGTCTGCTTCATCGCATTTAAGGAGTTATTCAGATCCATCACCACCGGATTTCGGTCGCTACTGTTACTAATCAGTTTATTCCGTCTGAGCAACAACACATTGTATTCGCCGATCTGACTCTCTATGTTTACATCAGACACACCGGTATTCGATGGAATCAGGTCCGCGTTCTTCGATGCATCGGTCAGATATTCCCGGATAAAGCGGGCAAGCGTAATCTGATTTTCCAAACTGAGCGCCTCTTTATTGTATGCACTGCTTTCCTGCAAATACATACCTGTTTCGGAACGAATATCGGTCAGCTGGTTTTCCCGTTTAAAGATTTCGATATCAGAATCTACCGACCCCAACTCCTGTTCTATGATAATTAACCGTTCATTGATAAATTCCGATGTATTCACCGCAATCTGGTTTTTATCATTGATAGCGTCTTCATTATAAATAGCAATCAACGTATTCAACAGGTCTTCCGCCCGTGGAATAGATTCATCTATAACACTCAGATTAATCATGGTAGCCATTTTATTGGCTAAGTTAACCTGCACTTTCTTTTGATAGGTTAATGCCAGTTCTGCTATATCTGATTTTGCCACCTGTATCTCGCGGTCAAAATAACTATCTCCATAATATAAGGTAGGAACAACCGCCAGTCTGCCTACAGGCGTCTCCACCGTATCCCGCAAAGCAACAGTCATCTCTGCATCACCTTCCTCGGAAAAATCTGTCAAAAGCACTTCCGTAGCCGATAAAGGGGTTATATTAAACGCTAATTCGTTCGGATGCTCAGCATCCGCCAGTTGTATCATAACCGGCGATTGCGTATAAAGTTCTACATTCTTCAAGCCTTCACGTACCTTATAACTCTTATCCAGATTTAAACGTGTCACCACATCGCGCATTAAACGCTTGGACTGAAACACAAGTATTTCATTATCTACACTGTTTTTGATGTTGAACAGACCGAAATCCTGAAACATGGCAGACTCTCCCATTGGGGTGCCTCCTCTTGAGTTGTCTTTAATCAATACCGTTGCCGAACGGCTGTATTCGCTGGGTGTTGCTTTGATATACAATACAGCCAGTCCGACACAAACCAGTATAGACAAAGCAAACCATTTCCAATTTTGCAACAGCAAATAAAATAAATCATTCAAGTTAATTTCCTGTTCCTCTACCGCCGGGGTCAAATTATTTTGTTGTTCCACTGTATAAAAGGGTTTTATTTTCTCGATACGATAATGATGCTTACAATAGAAGTCAGTACGGAAAGGGCAGATAGCCATACGCCGACCGAATTATTCTGGTTAATCTCACTTTGCCCTATTTTGGCTTTGTTCGGTTCTACATAAACAATATCGTTTTGTTGCAGATAATAGCACGGAGACCGAAACAGATCCGCAGACCGAAGGTCATGATACAAGACTGTACGCTTTCCATTCACCTCACGGATCACCGCCACCCGGTCGCGCTTACCATAGATCGTCAGGTCGCCCGCCATACTTAATGCCTCCAGCAAGGTCACCCGGTCGCTCGTGATCGTAAAACTACCCGGACGCGCCACTTCTCCCATGACTGAGATCTTAAAGTTCAGCATCTGCACCGTCACAATCGGATCTTTAATCAGATCATCATCGATCAGTCTGTTTTTGATCAGTTCGGTTAGTTGCAGGCGGCTCAACCCGTCTACTTTTATCTTTCCTAAGATCGGGAAATCAATATTACCTTCACTATCCACCAGATAACCCAGCACCCGTTGTTGTCCGACAGCTCCCATGTTCGTCCCCAACTGATAGGTCACCATCGGCATATTAAACGGAAGAGCCAGTTCCGGATCCCGGCTGTTCACCATGATAGACAACAAGTCATCCTTGCGAATATGAACTTCGTATATCTCGTCTATATTCTGTTGTTTATACTGAGCTACATCTTGTAGATACAACACTTTCTCAGGCGATGCGCAACTCCCTGCCAGCAAGATCAATCCACCTAAAAGTAAAGCAGTAAAAAAACGACCAACAGAGACTCTCCCTGTTTCTGCATAATATTTAATATCCATAATCAATTGATAAATCAAACTAATGTCATAAAAAACAAATCCCGACCACAAAAGTAGCATTTTATTTATTCCCTTTCAACTTCAACGCCATTGAAATTAAAGAAACGCCTACATATTCCCAACCATACACATAAGTTCGGTCTACACACATTAGTACCACTCATCCATTAACAAAAAGTCTGTGATATAAAGATGCTTCACCCCTTCTATGGAGTCTTTCCAAAATTCATCCATGGACACCACATATTTGGGATATTGATCTTCAACCGATAAAAGATTAGAAAATTCACGGTGAACCGTTTGTTCGCTCTCTAATTTATAAGCAACTTGTACATAAATCTTATTCCCTTGCTTTTCGGCGATAAAATCGATCTCGCTATTTTCCAATTTCCCGACATACACCGTATAACCTCTTCTTTTCAGCTCTAAGAAAACGATATTTTCGAGGATTCCGCCAATCATTCGATCTCGATTCCCCATCGTGGCATAAATAATAGAAATATCGCTTACGTAAAACTTCTCCTGCGTCTTCAATAGTTCTTTCCCTTTTATATCATAGCGAGGAACTCGATAGAATATAAAGGCGCCCTCCAACGCGTGCAGATAATTATATACCGTATTAACATCCACCTTGCGCTGCTGGCTTTTAAAGAAGTCCGCCACATTTTTTCCCGAAAAGGTGTTGCCTATATTATCAAACGCGTATTTGACCACTCGCTCCAATAATTCTACATCCCTTATTTTATAGCGTTGCACTGTATCTCTCAGAATAACCGAAGAATAAATATCATATACCACCTTGTAAGCCGAATCCTCTGTGTAATCAGCCGTGTGAATAACAGGAAATCCCCCCATCCTCAGATAACGCGGAAACAAATTCCCGCTGTTTTGTTCTTTCGTAAAATAAAATTCCCTAAAGTCTAAAAATTCCTTATCTATTCTCCAATTCCGGATCATTTATAACACACCAGACGAATGACGCATAGGTTTTCTTTTTTTAGTCAAATCAATCCGCGCAAACAGAAGGAAACAAAACATTCTTTGTTTCTATTGAAAGAAACTTAACTAAATCTCTTTAATTAGTCTCCTTTTATAAACATCTAAATCAATAGGGCTATTCCAATCTTCAACATAGAAGAGCGGGAGTTCCTCCGGAAACAATTCTTCTTTTAATGGTAGCGACTGATACTTCAGATGTTCTTTCTGAACAAATAACTCGCCGTGAAAATTCAGGTCCATGCAGAATTTGAAGTAGTTAAACGATGATTTATCCTGTTCTACAGATAACAGTTTTTGATATTTAATCATCGTTTCACCTTCCATTGGGAGAGAAACTAAAATCCCGGCAAAACAACAATCACTCAACTGAAAATCTTTAAAGGCAAACAAAGTAGTAACCAATTTTAAATAAGAGGCACGCAATTGGTTATATGCCTTTTTCACATTATCTTTCGTATATTTGGATTTGAGTTCTATCAGAAAAACATACATTTTGTCCTTTTCTGATAATAGTACGATTCCATCACAACAATGTTCCAGCTCAATCCCTGTACAATCATTATTGCGAATATAAAGTTCTTTTGAAGCATCCAAGAACTCTTTTCGAATATGTAATAAGTCTCCTTCGGTTTCAAAAGTAGCTGATTTAACAGCCGCATCCTTTTCTGTTTCCTGAATCAATAAGGTTCCGGCACTACGCTCAAAATAACAACTTCTAAAAACAGTCTTTAGCTCATCAATTGACAACATAAAATTAATTCTTACTGAAAAAAGCGTTCTATTTCCTGGTCTATTCTATATTGCTCCTTCACAGTTTCACTGAATGTAGTAAAAGGAATACCATCTGAGGTTTCTTGAGAAAGAATAGAAACTGTACCGGACACGTCCTGTTTAAAATAATAAGAAGATATTTGAGAAGAATTTAAGTATAAACTTTTACTCTGCCTTTGTTCAGAACAGTATTGTTCAAAAGAATCAGGTTTTGTTTCCCGCAGATTACCTAAACGGATTAATTGATTTAATCGGCTTAAAAAATAATCACTATGCGTTGTCACTTGCAGAAACATACCACGATTCAAACAGCGAGTTAATAAATCTGCAACAGAACCTTGCATCAAAGGATGTAAATGAGCTTCCGGTTCTTCAAACAACACGGAAAAGGCTCCGGGATCGTCTGCGTTTTGCAATAATAACAACAAGGGTGATAGCTCCTTCACAGAAGAGGCTGCCGCCGTAATAGGTATTCGCTCCTCATTATGAGGTAGTTCCAAATACATATCTCCTTTTTCGTCTAATAACCTTCCTTTTAAGAATGTACCTACAACGCTTTCAAAAAATTGAGTGTCCGACTTTTTTTGATGAATACTACGAATATAATCCAGATCTTCTAAAAATTCACGATACATTCCCAAAGAAGCTAACGGACGCTGCGTAGAAAAATTAGCGCCCATAAAAGCGCCCCTTGCCGGAGGGAAAATTAATGACCTCAATCTTTTCCCAAACAACTTCCTGCAAAAAAAGGATTCTAAAGCTACAGTCGTTATTATATCTAATTTTGAACCATAGTCTGCGGGGAACGTAGACTGATTCCCATTTACGTAAACAACAACAAATTCTCTCAATGACTCATTTTCGCTATCTTCAGGAAATTTCACCGAAATATCGATTTTATCCTCTTCCAATTCAAAAAAGAAATTAACATCACAAACAAAATCCGGGTTGCCAATCAAATCAGCGATAAAGGAACTCACATCCTTATTCATCCACAATCTCAGTTCTTCCACTTTAAAACCAAACAAAGGGACGGTAGTTCCCGGCAACGGCTGTACTTCCTTCAATTTTTCTTTAAAGAAATTCATCAATCGAATGCCTGTGAAAATATTCACCAGATAATAGGGGAGAAAAGCAGTATAACTTTTACCCGAACCAGACGGTCCGGTAAACAGCATAAAGGGAGTAAACCGTAATTCAGCATCCCTTACCGGTCCTAAACTATTTATAAAAATCTTTATATCATCTTTCATTTTTATTGGAGTTTTATTGATTACAAAAAACACACAACTATTCGCAAATGTACAAAAAATGACATATCCGGCGAATTAGGAATAGGTTTTCTTTTTTAATCTCTCTCTGATATGCGATAAGATTTGATCCTATGTTTGCCACATCCTCTTCGTCATGCAGTGAATCGTTTCCTAAGAACTTCATGATCTATCCACTTCCCATTCTCAACATCCTGCATAGCCTGATCAGCAGCAGCCTTTAAGGCTTGCTCCGAGTATTGGCACGGAGCTTTCTCCTCATTCTTTTTCTCAGCAAACTCCATCGATTTCAGTTTTTATTCAGTCCGGATGACTAATACGTTTTCCTTATCTACCATGGTGAACCTCTTATCTACCA
>DAIPZX010000098.1:0-7563 GCA_036781995.1 Massilibacteroides sp.
TATTATATATTGCTCCCTAATATTATCCTTGTATTATCTGTCTGTTCTTATTTTGCAAAGCCGGAGCTTTGCTTTTAGATTCGACGTAGCGCGAAAGACGCTACGCCGAACTAAACCTTAAATTTTAAATCTTGAATCTTGAATCTCAACTCTCAATTATTCTCAAGTGCCTCGATGCGTTTTGCTAACGCCTCAATGATTTGTTGTTGCTGCTCTATAAGCACTTGTTGTTCTTGAATGGCTTTGGTAAGCACCGGCACAAATTCGCTGTAAACAATGCTTAGCGTTTCGCCTTTTTCAAGATCACCTTCGGTGCCGTTCACTACTTCGGGCACTATGGCGCGTACATCTTGCGCGATGAAACCGAGGCGTTTATCGCCCGTCGATTTCATGGTAAAGCTGACCGGATTCAACTTCATAATGGTAGATAAACCATAATTCAAGCCTGTGATATTGTCTTTCAACCGGCGATCGGAAGCCTCGTTCCAACCGCCGTGACCTCCTGCCAGACCGCTTACATAAAAATGAAGCGTAGCGTGTGGGTTGCCACATACACCTAAATAATAGAAACCATTCCTATAACTTCCCCTAAACCAATCTCCAATACGCAGGTTGTTTTGTGCGTCAGGTCCATCCGGCGGCGCGACCTCTTGTCCGATAAGTATGTTATTATTCCCTGATGTCAACGTCGATCCGGCTTTGTATCCTATCCCAATGTTACTAGACCCTGTTAAATTCGATAAAGCATGACTTCCTAATGCTGTATTATAACTTCCTGATAGGTTCCAGAGTAGAGTACTATTACCCATAGCAACATTATTGCTTCCTGTTTTATTTCTATGTATTGAAGTATTACCAAATGCGGTATTATAACTTCCTGTTGTATTTTCCCTTAAAGCACCAGCGCCAATAGCATGGTTAAAATTTCCAGCGTTATTGAGCAAAGCCTCATCGCCTATTGCCAGCCAGGGTCCTGGAGCACTCGAATTACGTGCAGCATCATGCCCAATGGCAATAACAAAACCTCCGGATGCGTTTTCCCCTGCACCATGCCCGATCGCTATCGCATAGGAATTCGGACTTTTCATGCTGTAGGCTCCGATAGCAATAGCTCCGATAGTCGATCTTTCCGGGCTTGACATTGCATGACTACCAATAGCGATGATTTCATCTGCCCTGGTATTAGCATTAGCGGTGTTCATTCCTATCGCGACATTGCCTTTGCCGGATGTATTTGAAGCTAACGCCCCTGTTCCTATCGCGACATTGCCATAGCCGACTGTATTTGCTGCCAACGTCCCTGCTCCTATCGCGGTATTGTAATCGCCGACTGTATTTGCGGCAAGCGCGTTGCTTCCTATGGCTGTATTATCGTCTCCGGCGTTCGTTTGTTTAGATAAGGCATTGGCTCCTATCGCAGTATTGTTTTCGCCTGAAGTATTTGCGCGTAATGCGCTATGTCCCATCGCAGTATTATTTAAACCTGAAGTATTTACGTGTAAGGCTTCATATCCAAACGAAGTGGACGAACCCGCGGTGCTGGCTATATTCCCGGCTTTTTCGCCGTTCACCTTGATCACTAAAGGAACATCGGTGGTGGTGCCTATAAAGCTGCTGGCAGTGGCGTTGTCGTTTCCTTCTAATAGCCACGCGTCTGTATTCGAGTCGTCCATTTTTATCCACTTGGTTCCGTCCCAAACGTAAGCGCCGACGCTGATACCTTTAGTCTCGTTTGCTGTGGTATTGTAAACCATCATTCCTTTCAGAGCCTGGTTTGTATTCACACCGTTGGTGGAGTTGTAGCCTGCCATGCTGCGTGCTTCCGTAAAAGAAGCGGGGATATATTCCAAATCAAGGATTGCGATATTGGTCAATAATAATCCGCCGACATAACGGTCGGTTCCTGTCGGATTCAAGTCGAGAACAGCTCCTTTTTCCGGCAGTTTCTCTGCTCCTATTGTCACCTGCGCTTGCGACAAGAAAGGCAAGCACAGGAAAGCCGGGAGCAAGAGGGTGGTAATAAATAATTTGTTCTTTGTTTTCATTTTGTTTTTGATTAGTTATATGTTTTATTTAATTTGATTCTGTTGTCAGTCTTTTTCTCAGTCCTATTCCTATATAAAAAAGGGTAAGCAGCAGCATAATGTATGTGCCGTTTCCGAGTGGCGCTATTATGTCATTGGCATCTTCATCTTTATCATTGGCATCGCCGCCTACATTCAGATCGTCTTCGTCGTTGCCTCCTCCGTTGCCAAAGGCATGCATGATGTCGTTGTCATTGTCAAAGCCATTAAAAAGCAATCCGGAAGGATTGCTTATGCTTTGTTGTTCGTCCCACTCCCACTCCCACGCGAAAGCGGAGTTTATCGCTAAGGATAATATGAGTAATACAATTGTTTTTTTCATCTTCTACTTTCTTTTCACTAATATTTTGACGGTCGAGTTGCGCTCTCCGCCGATATGAACTAAATATACGCCTGTTTGCAAGTCAGCCGAAAGTCGCTCTTCGGGGTGGTTGCGAACCATGCCTTGGGCAATGGAACGACCTTGTGTATCGAACACGCTCACCACAGCGTTCAAGTCGCTTTCTACCAATTCGTAAATCACGATTTCTCCTTCGTTGTAGAATACATTCAGCGGAGAATTGACTATCGCGTCGATTCCTGTTGGTGACTTTTTCACGAAATGAACCAAGAAGCGCTCTTCCAAATCGCCTTTTTCGCTTTCAAAAGAATAGTTTTGTGTATTGCGCAAGTCTGTCCAAACGCCTGTTTTCAAGTCTTCCAACCAAAGCTCTTTTGTGTTCATGCTTTCGGCGCGGGATATAGCTATACGATAAGAACTCATCTCGCTGGAAGGCACAAAGCCTAAAGAAACTTTTTCGGTATTTTCTGCTTCAATCGCTACCGATCGTTTGTTGCTTGCGTATAATTGGAAAGCGTCTTTTTGCGGATTCGTTACCTTATTTATTGAGCCGGTCGATCCGGAGCGTAAAGCGATCATCGCTAAGTCATAGACGTTGTCGTTGTCTTCCGGACTTACACGGAAAACCAATTCATTATTATATGAATTGTCCGAACGAAGAAAGCCGTGCGCTGATCTGCCGTGGGTCTGGAATCTGCGGTTGATCTCAAATTGTCCATTTTGAAGTTCGTCTCTTGTCAGGCGAACCATCAAATAGGTCATCGAAGGAATGTCATCTAAATGTTCTATTATATTAGTCGATGAAGTCACATCATGAGGAATATAAGAAGTCGATCCTGCCGGATAGACGTAGATAATGGGGCTCATCATCAAGCCTGTGCTGCCCATCTCGGCTATTATCTTATCCATCGACAAAGCGGAGGTGTAGGAGTTACCAATCATCAGATTGACTGTCTTGTCGAAAGATTCATTGTTCAAATCTTTGAAGAACAGTCTTTCTTCGGAGTAAACCTGTTTGATGTGTTTGTTTTCTAAATCCCATACCGTTCCGTTAAATATAAACTTACCTTGGTCGTAGATATTCTTACCTGCTCCTCCCGTTTGATTGAATAGATGTTCACTGTAATCGTGTCCGGGCGGACGCGGTTTGATCAAATAAGCCTTGCCGGTCGTGAAGTAGTCATCTGCTTCGGTAAGGTAGTGTTCGGTGTCGATCAGTCCGTTTCCATCGCTGTCGTTATTTGCCAACACATGCTCCACGTGTCCTGCATAATCGTCGTCTTCAATAAACTGACGTACAAAATTTCCTGCGTAATATCCTGCACGCAGATTTGTCATCGGTGCGGCAAAAGGGAAAAGCGGATTGGTGTGACTCCGATAAATGGATAATTCACGTTCAATGATCGCTATTCCGGCATCGATCAACTTCTCGGACGTGCGGTCGGCAGGGTTTGTAATGCCGACTCCGGTAATCCGTAGCGATGCGTCAAATACTTTCTTTCCCGTTTTATCCGGATCGGAGCAGAGATAAAGCATACCTTCGTTGCTACTCTTGCGATGATGGACAGATGCTGCATCGATTCCCATTTTTGAATGAAGCTTGATGACGTCGTCTGTATCAATCACTATATGTGGAAAAGCCACATAGTAATCCTTGCGCTCGAAATTTTCCATGTCGGATTCCTTGCGAGTTTGAATCACCCGGTTCTTAGATGCGTTATCGTTTGAAAAGATAACCTTTCCTGTGGATGTCCCCCAGCCGTCAGTGTCGACTTTGAAAACATTACTCTTAGAGTCTTGATAAAAATTTCCATACAGGACAGTAGCTCCTTGTTGGTAAATACAGACATTGCTTTTGTTTGAATCGTCAGCATCAGTCATTAATACTGAATAAGGAATGAAGAGACTTGTTCCTGAAGTGCCATTCGATGCGACTGCCATCTTTCCTGTATTGACAAACCGCACAGGCAGCGGTTCCGGTGGTGGGCTTTGTGCCTGCACGAGAAACCCAAATCCCATCAGTAAGTGAATTGTGATTAGTAATACTTTTCTTTTCATTTGTTTCTTGATATGTTTATGCGTTTAATATATATCCAAGATTGCCGCTATGTTAATACTTTCGACTGCAAAGGTATTGGGTCGGAAGCTAAAATTTATCCTACCATTTTCTATCATCGTATTCTACCGGTTTCTACCAAATAGCCTTAAAGTCTTTTTTTTGTGGCTTTTGTATTTTTTTTAATTTGAAATAGTATTATTTTTGTCACGCAATTCATTCAACTGTTTTTATATAAACATGACATTTTATAGTAGACATCACCATATTTATTTAACAATACTCATTTATGAATAGAATTCTCTTTTCCATATTTTGGGCGTTTGTGTGCCTTTCTTTATTTTCAAACAACACAAATTACTCTCAACCTCCTACTGCCACCGATTCCATTATAATGAATGTATTGAACAAAAACCTCAGTCTAAATGAAAGATACGCGGCGGCGATCAGCGTTATGTATCTTTTGCCTTACGAGGATATCGTGACGACCTGGATGCCGCTTATCGAAGATGCCCAAAAAGAAGGCGATGACAGGGTTCCCTTGTTGTTATACGCTCAATTGGTAGATCAAAGCAGATTGCATCTAAAGTTCGATAAGGCAAAAGAATACTTGGATATTGCTTTTGCTTTGGGAGAGAAGACGGACTATAATAGAGGTCTGTTCAGCATCCACCAAATGGCAGGCTTGTATTATCATGATATTCAAGATAAAGAAAAAGCTCATGACTACTATTATAAAGCAATAGAATATGCCGAAAAGGAAGGAGACCTCTCGGGTATAATTATTTTTAAATTGTTGCATTTGATTAGTTTTGAGTATTCAATTGACCCTGATACAACTGCTTTCAAAACGATTCTGGACAGAATGCTTCACTATAAAACGGAGTTGAATGATCCGAGTGTGGATGCGCTTTATCATCTTTCCCAAGGCAGACATTATTATGTCATAGCCAATCTATTATCAGAGGAAGGGAAAGAGGATCCGGAATATCTCAGACTCAAAGAATCGGCCATTGATTCGGTGGTCATGCATACTCTTAAAGGTATTGATATAATGAATAATGAAGATGTTTCTGAACTGATGAATACGTATACGGAAAGACAACATTTTTTGAACGCTTCCTATTCTCGCTTAGCTCAAATAGAACTTAAACGTCAAGCTCCGGACTACAACAAGTCCTTAGAATATGTTCATTTGGCAGAAGCTTTTGTCAATGAAGCTAACCCTGTTACCAACTGGAATACAAGTATTACCAAAATGAATATTTATTATCATCTCAAAGACTATCCTCAGGTTATCACGGAGGCATTACTTGCCATTGAACAACTTGAAATTTTAGCAACGGATACCATTTCTGCTAAACGATATGATATTGCATTTAAGGATACTTATTCTCTCTTGTCAAAAGCTTATGCCGAATCGGACGATTATCCCAACGCCTATAAATACCTTGCTTTGGAAAAAAAATATACAGACCAACTGTATAAAACAGAGAAGTTTGAAATTACCAAAGAATTGGAAACCCAGTATGATGTTAAACTAAAAGAACAAGAAATAACGGCTCTCAACGAGGAAAACAAAAACAGGAAGCAGGTTCAGCTTCTTTCTCTTGGAATAGCTATTTCATTGGGAGTTATTTTAGTAATTACGACTTTTCTTGCGCGGCAGAGACGCAGAGCAACTCTCAAAGACGCAGAAGAGGCGAAGCTGAAAGTCCGACTGAAAGAGGAGGAGGCCCGATTGTCCGAAATGGAAAAATATGAAGCACTTTCGGCAATTTACCTCAAAGATTTGGAGATATACGGAAAAGACACGGAACTGATCCAACTTCAGAAAACGAAAGAAGCCTTAGATGAGGAAATTAAACACTACAGCGAAAAACTAAAAGCCTATGAGGAGGAGAAAAAAAGCAAAAATACGGACTTCAAACCCATTCTCGCCGAAGGCATTGTGAATGAGTTGACGGTTTTAGTTACTAAACGAATTGACCATGCAAAGTTTCAGGAAAAATATCTCATGGAATTATCCGCGGTTAACGATTTGTTTATATCGCAAGTGCAGAAAATGTCGGGAGGATTGCTGTCTTCGGTTTTTACCAAATATTGCATTCTCTTCGCTATTCAAATGGATATGAAGGATATTGCGAATTGTCTCTCCGTGGAGATGAGAACGGCATATATGGCGCGCTACCGATTGAAGAAGAAGTTCAACTTGAAAGCGGAAGATGATCTGGACGTGTTTTTGAGAAGCTTGTTGAAACAGGGAATATAATTAGGAGTTAAGATGCATTTGTCTTGGAAATAAAACTATATATAAAGAAAAAGGAGAAAGAAATCCTTTTCCCTTCTCCTTTCTGCTTGTTCCTTTTATCTTCGTCTTTGCAAGAAATGAAATTCTACTTTTAACGAAAAGTTTCTTATTTAGCATTTTCAATTGATTCGGAATCAACCACCTCTGCATAGATATGATATTCTTTACCATCAGAGAATATGGAGTATATTGATTTTTGATATTGAGGACGTTTATTGATTTCATCGTAATTGAACGTCCATTCCATTCTTTTTGTCTCATCGCTATATGGTTGCTCAACCTCTTCATACTCATGCCATATTCCAACCTTCAGCCCATCCTTATATTGACCTTCGAGGGTTACTTTTCCGGTCTTAAAATCAAACTCTTTGTATTTACCTGTTCCATTGACAAATGTTGAATGATATATAGTATCTCCAACTTCATTAAAAACAAGATAATCTCCATGCAACTTACCATTGTCATAACGTTCGATTCTTTCATTTTTTCCATCCTCCGAATAATAGAACCAACAACCCTCTTTTTCATTGTTTTCAAGATATCCTTCTACGCGTAACGTACGTTCTTCGGTTACATAAAAATCCTTATATACTCCGGTGCCATTCTGAAAAATTTCCTCGAACAGAACTTTTCCATTGAAATTATATATCTTATAAATTCCATGACGAATATTCTCTCTGTATGTTTCCTGCTTAATTACTTTACTCTCATACATTGTTTCCCATAAGCTTTCTTTTTTTCCATCAATGATAAGCCCATCAACGGCTATTTA
>DAIPZX010000099.1:0-7506 GCA_036781995.1 Massilibacteroides sp.
CTAAGTGGTGTATAAGTAATTGAATATCAAAGTCAATAATCGCTGAATAGTTACAGAATCTGTTAAGAAAAAAATAACATGTAAAAAAACAACCGGTCTGATCTATTTAATTCATGAGTGTACTCTTTTTCTGCAATGAGTACACTCATTTAGAAAAAAGACTATAGGGCGGGTTTGAGAGGTCGTGGCAAATGTGTGTGTTACCTGTCTCTATTTTAACACTCTGCCGCCTGTTTTTTTATATTTAATAACAAATAGGGTAAAGAAAAGTGCAACCGGGATTTCTAAAATTCAAAACAGCTTCTAAAAATAATTGTGCCGATTTCACAACCGGCACAATTTACTATTTGACTAAACTTTGTTTTTTTACGAAGAAGCGGATTTCACAATGGGTCTCCTTCTCATACTCTATTGTTATTACTTGTTATTGTATTTCTAATTCTACATGTAAGTATTCAAAATTATTTTTCAGAGATATAATCCCAATAATCCATATTCGTTATAATTTCAATTGTTACTTTTCTGTCCGCCTCCCTGATCTTATCAGAGGCTTGCGCGTTTGCATAGGATACTTTCTGTCCTACACCGCGAGACTTCAACATCGACTGCGGAACACCTCTGTCTACCAGCGCCTCTACAACTGCAGCTGCACGATTTCCGGACAGGTTCAAATTATACGCTGCACTTCCTTTGGCATCGGTATAACCGGTGATCAGGTATTTCTTGCTTGTATCCTGTTTCAGGATATCCGCTACTTTATCGATCAGTTCAACAGATGAAGCCATCAGGGTAGCTTTATCGAAATCAAAATTGATATTGTTGAAGAAATCAAGCAGGGTTGTACCTTCTATCACAACTTCCACTATTTTTTCTTTTTCAACGATAACCGGTTTTTCAACAATCGTCTCAACAATGCGTTCAACATCGCGGTAAACCGGAGGCGTTTTCTTTGTTTTTCCACCTATACGCCACATTACCCGAACCGTTCCTTGCAATGAGTTTGCCACCTTTGCATAAGGCATCACCACATAATCCG
Source organism: Massilibacteroides sp. (assembly GCA_036781995.1). Lineage (GTDB taxonomy): Bacteria > Bacteroidota > Bacteroidia > Bacteroidales > Tannerellaceae > Massilibacteroides. The sequence continues at coordinate 1,037 of DAIPZX010000099.1, forward strand.
CCTGCAAACCGACACCCACCCGGTCGTTCAACCAGGTATTCAATCCCGCTCCCGCAGAGATCGGCATAAGATGCGTACGATCGGCACCGTCTTTATTCTGACTGTTTTCGAGTATCCATTTCATTTCGTCTGGCGCAAGTCCTTCCGTTCCGATATAGTTAATGTTAAACCCTTTATACATATAGCCTATACCAGCTCTCAGATAAGGGTCGATGTGTTTCGAACCGAAGTATTCGCCAAAGCGCCATTGCAAACCGGGTTGAAGCATAAAGACCCATTTGTCTTTGCTGCTATTACTCAGCTTTTCGCTCGTCATGCCGGTACTTCCCTGTAGGTCTAAATAAAGGTATTTATTCAGTTCCCGGGCAACGTAAAGGTTACCGCCAAAGAGCGAGCTTTTAATTCCCAAGTCAAACGTATAGCTGCTATTTGCCTGTTGCGTAAAGTTACTGAACTGCACACGATTAAACTGGAACACAGTTCCCCCTACACCAACTTCCCAGGCTTTCTTATCTTTTTTATCAACATTTTCCGTCGATTGCGTTTCTGCCGTCGTCTGTCCCTGAGCTAAATTAAAACTCATGAAAGCAGCAATCCATACAATAAGGATTCTATATAGTTTCATTTAAATTATTCTTTTTAATGATTACCCAATGAGAAACTCGGAAAGTTCTCCGAACCAACCAATTTATAACCACCGCTACCATCCGGCTCTAAAGTTCCTATTTCCTTTGAAGCGAGGAAATAAGTTAGATTAGAAGATTTAATTATTACTTTCGCTCCAACATAAGGCCCTGTTATTGTAAAATAAGGAGCGTCAAAAGCAGCTTTGTAGTCACTATTACTCTCAACATGGCTTGTTACACCATCGAAATATTCAAACGATACAGACAAGTGTTTATGGTCATTAGCTACGGCATTCCGAGGTGATATAAAAGTATATGTGCCTTTATCCGACTGTAGCAGCGTTCCTGAAAAAATCAAACTTTTATCCACCTCGTCAATATAAAAATCACCTTTCACTTCTTTCAAAATCAAACCTGAAACATATTCACCATTATACGTAAACGAGCCATCTTTAATACGCGGAGGCAATTGAATTGGGGCCATCTTTATAACAGTGGGGGCAACATGCTTCTCACCATACACCTGATCATCCATCCTGACATTAAAGAAATGAGCTTTGCCATCCCATTCCGGACTAACGCTACAATAAGGGTTAGGCTTTACTTCACGAGTTATACTAAAAGCCATTTGAGCTGAGACAGTCCTTGCCCCTCTATGATATTCATTCGTCGTGAATGACGAAACATCTGTAGAATCAGATAGTTCTTCGGCAACAAATGTTTTAGCGGGAATTCCCAAATAGGCAGGAATAATCTCCCAGGCAGTATTCGTATCTCCCGTATTAATGTTTCTCTGCAACTGATAATACACATTATGTGTGTTATTGATAGAAGGAGTACTGCTACCTAAAATAAGCCTGGTCGAAATTTCATTCGGCACATAGACATTCGCCGCTGAAGCTTCATACCCATTACCATCTTGCAAATCTACAGAAGCCGCTCCTCTTCTGTCTGTACCTGATTTTCTTTTTGGCAAATCGGCCTTAGCTACCCTAAATTCGCCATTAGCACCTACAGTATATACTTTAGTTGGGTCCGGCACTCCCGGTAAATCTTTGACAAGAGTTCCTGCGGGAGCTACATTTCCATTTTTATCATATACATTAAAGAGTACACTGCCATCTTCAACATTTACAAATTCGTTGTATTGCTGATTAGTGTATCGAGGAATTACATTGGCGATTCCCTGTACTATCTTTATTGTATCTCCGGGAGCGCCGGTGGTGCCGTCTTTTCCATCCTCACCGTCTTTTCCATCTTTACCGTCTTCACCATCTTCACCACGTAAATACTCCCAGAAATCGTCTTCTGTTGTTTTATTTTTGTCCCATTTTTGTCCTGGATTATGCGGGTCATCTAAATTGCCTGTCTCAGCATCTTGTTTCCATAATTCATAGGCAGACAAACCATTGGTTCCATCTGTTCCATTGATTCCATCTGTTCCGTTAGTTCCATTTGAACCATTCGAACCATTAACACCGTCTTTTCCGTCAGTACCATTAGATCCATCCTTGCCATCTGCACCATTTTCACCGGCCAAATATTGCCAGAAATTCTGAATGGTAATTTTATCTTTTGGCCATAGCTGACCCGGATTATGCGGATCATCCAAACCTTTATTAACTTCTTCTTTCCAAATTTCATAAGCGCTCTTCCCATCGGCTCCATCTTTGCCGTTTTCACCATTTTTCCCTTTAAGATACAAGAAGAAATGCATCTCTTCAACCAAATCCTTATCCCAGTCTATTGAACCATTACCCACTCCATCTTTCCAGATTTCGTATGCAGAGAGACCGTTTGCACCTTGAGGTCCTTCAGGCATAGTTATATGCAAATCTGTATTACATGAAGCTAATACAATTGACAAAATGAAAAGTTTCATCAAACCTCCAAAACCAGTTTTTAACATAAATCCTTTTGTTTATCGTTTATAAAAAAAATAATAGAGAATAATTATACTTAAATCTAAATCGAATATTCTATCTGTAGAATAGCATATAAATCATCGCCCTGATTTTCGAAACACTTTTATCTGATCAAGTCAAAAATCAGACATCTACTTTCGCCCGCAAACATAAAATAAGTTAGAGTAACAAGCATTCTTTAAACGCGCCTTCGGTTTAGCCTAAACAATCCACTCAGCAGTTATTTGTGTTTATTCCTGTATTTTCACAAAAAGGTCGGTGTTTGATCCGGAGTAAAGGTCACATCAGAAGTTTTTGGCAAAGACAAGTTGCTTAAACATACCAAAAAAAAGAGAGTGTCCTTGCAGGACACTCTCTTTCTTCTATTTCTACTACTTGTAAGCCTTTAGCAATTCTTATTTTACGACAACTTTTGTTACTGTCTTTTTTCCGTTCGGCGCCGTTACATGAAGTAAATAAACGCCCGAAGCAGCATTGACAGGAACAGTCGTTATTTCGCTATCCGAAGAGGTAGTATAAATCTTACGACCTGACAAGTCGAACAGTTCAATCAGGTAGTTAGTCTTCGCACTTGAAGGAGTATTGCCCTCTATCGTCAGATAGCTATTGTTACGAACAGGGTTAGGATAAACCTTCAGAGAAGCACGCGGTGAATCCAACGTGAAGTGCAAAGCACAACTCTCGTCATACGTACCGTCTGCATAATAAGCTCGGACAGTGTAGCTGCCGTTCAAGCCCTTCGCGTCTGTATAATAGATAGAAGTGCCGTATTCTATGATAGCTATGCCATCTTTATACCATTGATATTTCACATAACGGTTGTCCGTATTGTCTACGTACAAGACGTCATCCCATTTCATCAGGATGCTCAGCGTATGCATAGTCGCGTAAACCAAATCGCTCTTGAACGCTCCGCAAGCACCTGATACAATCACATAATACAATCCGGCGGTTTCGGCAGACAGGCTATTGCTATACTCTGCTGAAGTAGCGCCAACTATTTTTTCGTCCTTATAGTACCACTGATAGTTCAATGCATCGCCACTTGCTTCAACAGACAAAGTAAAGATATCCCCTTGACAACCCTCCGCGGATTCCGGTTGGCGAACGATAACAACACCGCTTAATATATCCAATTCAAAAAAATAATCCGTAATCAGACTGGTGTTATCCAAGCTGCGCAAAACAACCTTTCCTGCATATCTTCCTTTAGAAATACCAGACGGCATAGCAATCGTAATGTATTTATCCGGCAGTTCGGTATATGTTTCGATATCTTTGAAACCTGCGTTTTTCGCCTCTTCAGAGAACACAACGATATATTCCAACGGATTGTTTTTATACAATACATCATAAGAGATAGAAATAAAAGCATCGGTAGGACAGAAAGGAGCTCCCGGAGTTATATTAATTCCCGCCTCCGGATCAGATGGACTCGGCGGCACGTCATTCTTTATCCATTGTGCATACAGGTCTGTATCCTCAGAGAAGAAAACACGCAGACCTACAGGGTAAAAAACACCCGAACCGTCAGCTTTTGTATTCCAGTTCACAAACGTATGATTTGCGGTAGGCTCCGTATAGTTCAACGGATTATCCGTGTAATTCAAGATTGTATGCGAACCATCGGCAGCACTGTTAATCGTATGGTCAATACCGCCTCCGTCATTCGGATGATACGTTACTGTTATTGTCGGCACCGGAGGAGGGGTGGTATCCTTCCATTGGGCAATCAATGTCGTATCAGACGAGATCACAATCGCACCTCCTGCCGAGAAAGAATTTCCGGGTATATCTTTCCAACCATTAAACACAGAGTTTGCAGGCGGAGTGAAGTTTACCAATGGATCATTGTAGTTCAGAATGGTATGATTCGTACCACTCACGACAGATGAGACGATATAATCAGCACCGGAACCGATTCCGGGTTTGTATGTTACAGTATAGTTTATTGCAGCCGGTTTATAAAGAGCAATCACGTACTTCGCATTTTGAACAGTATCTGCAGGATTCCATTCTGTTGTTCCGTCTATCTCTAAAACCCATTTGTCAAACTCTTCTCCTGTAGGAGGGGTTAAAAGAGATGCTGTCGGAGCTGAAACCGTTCCGGTAGCGTTCGTTATTTTATAATAATGCTTAGTACTTCCGGAAGCAGACTCGTAATATTCTTCACCTTCATACGCCAGATTATCATTCAGCCCTGTCCAATCTCCTGTTCCGGCATTAAAGCGCACCCAAGCAATTTCCACTGCTCCCTGGTCTTTATTTCTATAAAAACCTCGCTGATCTTCTGACGGTAATGCAACCGACCCACTATAGGTAAAGTCTGCTATTCCTCCCGGTTTAATAGGGATTGTTTTAATGATCTCGTCATCCACCCCGGCTTTTATTCCGGACAGGTTTTCACAGAATGCGTAATTTTTGCCTAACACATCTTCTGCTGTATAAGCAGGAGAATCGCCTTTATCCACATTAACTACATTGAACCCACCTGCTTGCGTTACGTTAGTATTTGAAACATCTTTATAACCACTTGCCATGTTCACTTGCCCATTTGAACCATAAACACTGTTTCCTACAAACAATGACCCATTACGTACTACAGAAGCTGCCAGTCCACTACCACTCATCCCAATCGCTCCTCCTTGTTGGACTACTGTTGTGTTTTCATTTCCTGATATATTCCCAACAAACGTAGAACCCAGTATCGTATTAGTCATGCTAACGCCTACGAATCCATTCCTATAAAACTGAATTGCACCTCCTGAACGGTTTCCTCCGTTTAATCCATAAGCTCTGTTTTCAAAAAAAGTACAATTGGTAATCGTTGTAATCAATCCGGGAGAACTGGTACCCTGAATCATCATTGCTCCACCATCATCGTAGGCCAGATTTTTATGAAATGTTGTATTTGTTATAGTTAAACTGGCATTAGAATTATTATTTCCTCCATCAAACACGTAGATTGCTCCGCCGTCGTAAGTACTTGCAATAGTAGCCATGCCTTCTCCATTGGACTTATTCCCCTCAAAGAGACATTCATTTATAGACACTTTCCCTCTGAGAAAATGCAAAGCCATCGCACCACCGCCACCACCAATCACTCCGGTATTCGCACATTTATTCACATTATCTCTGAATACAGTATTATTAATATTCAGAATTCCTTCATAAAAATTAGACGCAATCGCACCTCCTTGATAGCCACCCGCGGTACCGCTATTCCTTTCTATCGTAGAATTATTTATCTCAACAGATGAAGAGGCATTCCCCCCAACCCATACAGCCGGACCTGCACCTGATCTATTATCATAAATTCTTGTTCTGTTTATTATTGTAGTAGAACTTCCTGCTGTCTCTATTGCACCCCCGGTGGCATTATAAAACTTACAGTTATTTAAGATTAAGTCACCACCAGAGGCATTATTTTTTAATAACCTTCCGGAAATACCGCTACCATCCACTTCCAGATTTTCTATAACCAGTGTTCCGGGTCCGGAACGAACAACGTTGGTGACAATTATATTACCTGCATTCCAGATAACATTGCCGGCATCAATCGTTACGTTTACATTCGGCATAGGAATCATTACAGTTTCCGGAGTCAAAGTCGGGTCGAGCACTATTATTGCACTGTCAGAGGCTCTATTTACGGCATCAATTAATTCATTCACAGTAGTAACAGTCTGTGCTGATAAATTAACAACTGTCGCAACAAGCAGCATCAATCCAATATAGATTGATCGTAAAAATTTATTCATACTGTTTAGTCTTTATAATTATAATTTAAAACGGACACCGACTTTAACGCCGAAAGCAATCGGTTTGATTTTGCCGGTCATACTGGAATTTAGCATACCATTGTATTGGATGCCTTCACCTATTTGATTATCAGCACCGGGATGGTACTGCGCAGGCG
>DAIPZX010000100.1:0-7472 GCA_036781995.1 Massilibacteroides sp.
TCCTATACAACTAAAGAAAACAAACAGGCAAAAAAAACTTATTATTTTTGATTTAGAAATCATCTTTATCCCTTCTGTTAAAAGGTTTTCTCGGTTTAGACCCTTTCCGGGAAGGATCATCCCTGAAGCGGCGTTTTTCCTTTTTATAGCTGTCATTTTTACGGGTAGTAAATGTTTCGGACATAGCGTCTTCTTCCGGGTGTGCCTGAGCAAAACGACGTAGCGGAGTGTCTACACGCCCTTTTCGCATTCCGCCATCTTTACGTTCCGGCTTCCTGACTCCTTCAGTCTCATTCAAGGCTTTCTTATAATCTTTGTTCTTCCCTTCAAAGATATCATAGCAGCGGTATTCACATTCCAGCGAACCGTTCATCAACTTCAGTTTTTCAGCCGGACGCAAACCGATTTTATCAAAGCATTCGTCTTTATAACTGATTATCCATGCTTTATAACCCAGAAACACGTGCTTCAAACGCTCACCGATCATGGAATAAAGCCCCATCAAATCTCTGGACGAAATACGTTCTCCGTAAGGTGGATTTGTCACCAGGATACCCGGTTTCGGCGCTTCCGTATATTGTTGGAAAGGTTTGACCTCCAGATCAATGTACTTATTTAATCCGGCATTGCGCACATTGGCTTTAGCCACATCAATGGCAACAGGTGAGATATCCGAACCGTAACATTTGAACTTGAACTCACGTTCGGCACTTTCATCATTGTAGATACGATCAAAAAGTTCCCGGTCAAAGTCGATCCACTTTTCAAAAGCAAATTCCTTACGGTGGATACCCGGCGCAATGTTCAGCGCGATCATAGCCGCTTCAATCAGCAATGTACCGGAACCACACATCGGATCGATAAAATTAGATTCACCCTTCCAGCCTGTTTTCATAATCATTCCGGCAGCCAGCACTTCGCTTAACGGAGCTTCTGTCTGTTCTATACGATAGCCGCGCTTATGCAAACTCTCACCCGAACTATCAATAGACAGCGTACAGTCGTTGTGCGAGATATGTATATTAATATATAAATCCGGTTTATTGACACGAACGGACGGACGCTTCTCGTATTTGTCGATGAAGTAATCTACGATCGCGTCTTTTGTGCGATAAGCCACAAATTTCGAATGATTAAAGTTATCCGAGTTAATCACTGAATCAATAGCAAATGTTTTGTCTAAAGAAATGTAATCTTCCCAGGCTATAGTCTTTACTTCTTTATATACCGTATCCGCGTCCTTTGCTTTAAAGTGGTATATAGGCTTCAGTATCCGCAAGGCAGTCCGGCAGCAGAAGTTGGCTTTATAGAGCATTTCCTTATCTCCGGTAAAAGAGACCATGCGCCTACCAATTTGTACATTATTAGCTCCTAAGGCTATTAACTCTCCGGCCAGTATTTCTTCTAACCCGTACAGGGTTTTGGCCACCATTTCAAATGTCTCGTTGTTCATTTGTCGTTACTACTAACTGTGCGATTTATTAAGTTGGATGATTTCGCGTTTTATACGGACAAAAGTACATTAAATATCTGATTTATTCATGCTTATAGAACCGGCTATTTTTGATGCGGCGCGCCGAATTCTTTACACGTAACCTCTTCTATCTCGACCTTCCAGATTTTCACATTACGTACGGCAGGGTCACTATACTTGAATTTTTTGTCCGAATACTGCCTCATAATAGTATCCAGAACTTCCACTTTTTTGTCGAAATCTTCTTCATATTCTACTTTTCCCCAAGCGATTACACTCTTTGACCGCATGCGATAGCTACAAGCCACCTCAGGATGCTGAAAAACAAGATTATGATCCGTACTGAATGCGATACAAACCTTTGGATTACGCTCCAGAATAGAAATACTCCGCCCTTCCTGAGCAGAGTGCAAATAAATAACGCCGTCTTTATAGCCAAAATTCATCGGCAACACATACGGCGTTCCGTCCGTATCTGCCATACCCAAATAACAAACACTACATTTAGCAATAGTTGCTTCAATAAACTCCTTGTCTTCGTGAATCAACGTTTTCATTATTTCATTCTCTTTTACTGTATAATTGCAAAAATAAGAAAAAGAGCTTAGCTTTTGCCAATTCAACCGGGGAAGTCGTTTTTTAAACGTATGTATCCGAAATCAAAGGGAACAAAGGATATGTTCAGCATTTATATCCTGTTGCTTCAAACCATTCCGTCTATTTACTTTTCAGGTAGTTTTCCAAACCTTGTTTCCGGAGTTTACAGGCCGGGCAATGTCCGCATCCGTCAGCAACAATACCATTATAGCAGGTAAGGGTGTGATTACGAACAAGATCAAAAACGCCCAATTCATCAGCCAGCGCCCAGACTTCCGCCTTGTTTTTCCACATCAGCGGTGTATGTATCTTAAAATGTTCGTCCATCGCCAGGTTGATTGAAGTGTTTGCCGAGAGAATAAAGGTATCGCGACAGTCCGGATAGCCGCTATAATCGGCTTCGGAAACACCTGTTACAATATGCCGGATACCATGCGCACGCGCGATCACGGCAGCAAAGGTCAGAAACAAAAGATTTCGACCGGGCACAAAGGTATTAGGATAAGAATCCGCCGGCTTTTCTTCGTCCATCACGATGTTGTTTGTCAGCGAATTGACAGAAAGCCCACTAATGATATCCGCATTCAAAAGCTGAAAAGGAATATTTGCCTGACGGGCTATAGATGCGGCTATTTCTATTTCCTTCGCATGCCGTTGTCCATAAGTAAAACAGAGCGCGCGAACAGATGAAAAATGATTGACCGCCCAATACAGGCAAGTGGTAGAGTCTTGTCCTCCTGAGAACAAAACCAAAGCAGGTTCGTTTACGTACATAATTTTCTTTGTTTTTTACGTGGTTGATACCGAGATACACGGAAAAGGCATTTCCTTTTCAAAAGCAAAAGTAGTAAAACCGGATCAATCTGAAAATCCGGTTGCACTTTTTCACTCATAATAGTGATGAGTACACTCTTTTTGGAAAAAGACTGTACTCTTAGAAAAATGGCTATAGGTTTGAAATTACATAGATCAGACCGGGCTATTTTTATGTTATATTTTCCAAACCCATACCTGGAATATATAACAACGTTTTTCTACTTCATCTCACTCGTTTTAGGTCGTAGAACTGTCAACTGTAGGATGAGTACTAAAGCAACAACTCCTGCCATTAGCATAAAGTCTCGCCCAAGGTTACCACTATCCATAGATTTTCCTAAAACGGAAGTAATCAAAGCCCCGGCAAATACTCCGGTCATATTCATAATCCCATAAGCTGTAGCGCGTAGTCTTGAAGGAACAAACTGGCAAAGAATAGGCATATTGTTTGCGTCAAACATACCAAAACCAATACCAAAGCAAATTGCTCCACCGATCACAGGCATTAAAGTATGCCCCATTCCTAATAGCAGTAGAGCCGGTATAGTTAGTCCTAACCCAATTGCTCCGGTGTAAACTCGTCCTCGTAAATTATGTTGTATCCACCTATCCGAAAGAATTCCACCAAATATCACTCCTATAAAAGAAGAAGCGGCAATTGTTATTGTCGACAGAGGCCCAGCCTGAGTCATATCAATAGCTAGATTTTCAGAGAAAAGCGTAGGTAACCAGTTCTTTGTCGCCCAGCCCGGCAAACTCGGGACAGCAAAATAGAACAGAATCACCCAGAAGGCTATATTAGTAAACAACATGAAAAGACCTTTCCCTACCGGAATCTTATCTGAAATCGGCTCATTTGTCTTATGCTTGCTTCTTTCGCTTTTTTCACGCAAGAATAAAATCAGAATCAAACTGTAAACCACCCCAATAATACCAAACCAATGAAAAGTTGCCTCCCAGGAGATTCGTCCGGCAACAGTAGCTCCAAATCCGCCTATCGCTTGTCCGGCATAAAGACCGGTCATGTGGATTCCAATCGCAAGCGAACGTGTTTTATCACTGTGAAAGTCAGCTATCATCGACAACGCAGCGGGAATGTACAACGCCTCGCTCACGCCCATTATTGCACGGAGAATGTAGAGTTCTGAAAAACTTCCCGCATATCCCATGCGCCAGGTTACAGCCGACCAGACAAAAAGACTCCCTACAATCATCCATTTTCGGTTCATCCGGTCTGCAATCAAACCAGACAAAGGACTCATCAGACCATATATCCAAAGAAATACAGCCATGAGTCTTCCGAAATTAGCGGCAGATTCCAACTCTGTTATATCCATCATCATTGCATTTCTCATCGTAGAAAGCATTTGTCTGTCCATATAATTCAGTAACGCCACTACCCAAAGTAACCCAACGACAACCCAAGGATATATTTTCTTATCTTTCATCACTTTATTTCATTTAAGTTAATCTGTTGAAAAACCATATCGGCCTGGCTGCTTTCATAAAGAAGACCGATCGTATTTTCATTAACAGATGTGATACAAGAATAGCCTCGCCCACGATATTCATCCAATAAAATCCAACGTTCTTCCGGCCATGTGTTTCCATTATCATAACTAACCTTCAGCGTGATATGATCACGCGTTGCGATAGAACTCGGATTCAGAAAAAGAAGTATACTTTTTTGTTCTCCGTTTTCGGTATATATATGTTTATGGATACTTGCCATACAGGTCGGCTCAATTAACGCCTTTCGAGAAGTAGGGTGTTCAGTCCATGTTTTCCCCAAATCAGTTGTGGTGCAGATTCTTCGTCCATTATTCTCTATCTTACCACGATTGCGGTTGTCACGCATATTCAGCATAATAGTCCCGTCGGATAATTCAACCGCCATACATTCAGTTGTGTTGTGATAAGCGGGTTCTGAAGTTGTCCACGTTTCCCCTCCATCCTTACTCCAAGTGATATTTGAGAAAGGCTCTCCATTCTTATCTCTTCCTTGCGTAGGAAACACGAGTGTTCCATCCTTCAGCGTAATCCCATGTCCGGGAGCAGGAGCATACAACCACCATTCCTGTTTCTTACTTTTAGTAATATTTATCGGCTCACTCCATGTCAAGCCATCATCTGTGCTCTTCGTAATCAAGAACTGGGACGTTTCTTTCACTCCAAAACCTGGTTGTGATCCTTTAGCATGCCATTGATGTATCCAGCGGGTGCTATCTTGCGTCATTCCTTTCACCCATTTTCCCGTTTCCGGATCTAAAACCCCATGCATCCAAAGTCCGGCCACATAAATATCTCCGGTCGCATCATCCACTAATATACAGGCATCACTGACTCCATTGTATTTTTCAGATAGTCCACCCCATTCTTTCATGTCTAACACCACCTGTATCGGTTGCCATGTGCATCCGCCATCCATACTACGATTCAGACCAATATCCATGTGCCCCTGCAAATCGCGGGCACTTTCATAACGCGCGTCATAAATAGCCAACAACGTACCTTTCTTAGATGTAGCCAATCCCGGAATACGAGAAGTATGCACTCCATCCTGCATGTGCTGACGAACAGCAACACCTATACGGAGTGGTTTGGAAGGAAGTTGTGGAATAGCCAAAGTTCCTTTATCCGTCTTCACAGAAACACAACTCAGGCTAACAGTATTCAATAAGTCCTTTGATTCCTTCAAACTGACTGTAGCCCACATTGAAAACGTATCTTGTTCTACCTGTATGCGTTCAGCAAAAGAGGCTTTCGCTCCATTTAAAGTCGCTGTTGCCAGACAATTTTCCGGATCTATAGAACCATTGGAGTCAGAAGCATATAAACTAACTGTTTTGATGTTAGTCATATCTGTAGTCCCACTCAAATCAAACACTGTATTTGTAATTTGATAATTCCCGGGTACTGTACGAATAAAATCCACTCGTAATACAGGATTAGCGTCTTTCCCTGTCAGAATAGGGAGAGTAGGAGTTGTAATCTCCACTTTAATAGAGTCTGTCGAACATGAAGACTGAAATAAGAGTATGATGACACCAATTATAAAGCTGTTTTTCATTTTCAATATTATCATCTTTCGTTTTCTCTTTTCAAACATTTCCATTAATGAATTAATATATTCTAAAATAGTTTACCAATTATCTGTACGAAAAGAAGAAGCAGGTATACCCGCATTATTATATAAATTTCCATTTAAATAATTACTCCATCCATAACGAACAGCAACGGGATTAGGTACAGAGTCTGAGGTCACAACCAGACTCTTTCCTTTAATAATTGCCTGAGCAGGGTAAAATTTCCGATCGTTTCCGGCAATAGTATATCCATCTAAAGACTTCCCCAATGAGGTCAGTCCTTGTTCTGCAAAATCAAAATCAAGAATTACTTTATTCCCGTCTATTCGTTTCGATTTAAATATTGGTCCACAATATTCTACGCCTTCCATACGATAGGTATTTGCAAGTGCCCAATACGCTAATCGCTTCGCAACAGCTACTTTATTCCCAGGATGGATCGTTTCCCATTCCCCCACATCCAACGTTACCGCCATACCTGTATTAGGCGTTTTTAACATTACATTAAGTTGTGCCTCTCTTAGTTCAGCAGTATTACAAGTCGAGTCATATCTAAACGGAGCAATTTGAGTAAAATAAAAAGGGAATTCTCCCTGTCCCCACTTTTGCCTCCATGTTTGAATCATTGCAGGTAAAAGACGCTCATATTGTATCGGGTTTGCACGGTTATCCTCTCCTTGATACCAGATAACGCCTCGAATGCCAAAAGGCATGAGAGGATTCAGCATAGCATTATAGAGAACAGATGGAGATTTATGTCTCCTTTTTTCTTCATATAGTCGGATCGATATTTCGGGAAAGTCGTGTTTCAGTGTTTCTTCGTCAGTCCATGCTTCTGCAGGACTTCCTCCCCAACTTGTATGAATAAGCCCAATCGGGACATTCAATACTTTATGTAGATATTCTCCATATAGATAGGCCACAGCACTAAAGTTTATCACGTCTTTTGGTCCTGAAGGTTTCCATTCTCCTTCACAATCCTCCAACGGAGTCTGGCTTATGTTTCGTTTTACTGTAAATAATCGTATCTGAGAATTATTACTATGGGCAATAATATCATTGCTTTCATAAACAGGTTGAGACATAAAACCTTTAAGAGGCATTTCCATATTTGATTGTCCGCTACATATCCAAACTTCACCAATCAATACGTCTTTTAATACTTTACGATCATTTAAGGATTGGAAAATCAAATCATAGGGTCCTCCCGCATTAGGAGTTGGTATTTCAACCCACCATTTTCCATCCGGCAAACTCTCGGCGATGTAGCTTTTTGTTTGGTCCCAAGAGGGTTGTACAGAAACTTGCTCTCCTTTATCAGCCCATCCCCATAATTTTACGTTCGAATTACGTTGCAACACCATCTGATCTCCAATTACAGATGGAAACTTTATGCTTGCTTGGGAAAAAGACGTACAAAAAAGAAAGTATAGCAAATAGTAAAAATACTTACTGTGTGTTTTCATAATTTTGTCTATTTCATATTATTTTATTTATCA
>DAIPZX010000101.1:0-7367 GCA_036781995.1 Massilibacteroides sp.
CGCTTAGAGATGGCGTGATCGCGAATTTCTTTGCCGCCGAGCAAATGATTCGTGGAATGATTAAGATGATCAACCCGCGAGGGCGCTGGTTTTCTCCTTCACTCAAAATCGTTGTTTGTATTCCATCCGGTAGTACGGAGGTGGAGTTGCGCGCGGTTCGTGATTCGGCAGAACATGCCGGAGGGCGCGAAGTGTATATGATTTATGAACCGATGGCTGCTGCGATCGGTATTGGTATAGATGTGGAAGCTCCCGAAGGAAACATGATTGTTGATATAGGTGGAGGTACGACCGAAATCGCGGTAATCTCGCTTGGGGGTATTGTTTCGAATAAATCCATCCGTATTGCCGGTGATGATTTGACTGCCGATATTATGGAATATATGCGCAGGCAGCATAATGTGAAAGTCGGAGAACGCACTGCGGAGTTGATTAAAATAAATGTAGGCTCAGCCTTGACTTCATTAGAGGAACCCCCCGAAGATTATATTGTGCACGGACCTAATCAGATGACTGCTTTGCCGATGGAAGTTCCTGTGTCTTATCAGGAAATTGCACATTGTCTTGAAAAGTCTATCTCTAAGATGGAAGCTGCCATATTAAGTGCCCTCGAACAGACACCGCCGGAATTATATGCGGATATTGTCAGGAATGGCATCTATCTTGCCGGCGGAGGTGCTTTGATGCGGGGCTTAGACAAGCGTTTGACAGATAAGATAAATATCAAATTCCACATTGCCGAAGATCCGCTTCATGCAGTTGCCAAGGGAACAGGTATTGCGTTGAAGAATATAGATAAGTTTAATTTCCTTATTCGATAAACCGGGCGGTGAAGTTGACCGCCGGGTATTGATTTTTTGTGGATTACTTGTTATTGGCAGGCAATAGATAGGATAGTGTATGCGTAAACTGCTCGAATTTCTCGTTAGCAAAAGGCATTGGTTTTTATTCATTCTGCTTGAGATTATATGTTTTGTGCTTATCTATCGTAATAATGCTTATCAAAGGAATATAATCTTAAGTTCAGCCAATGTTGTGACCGGGCGTATCGCATCAGTTACAGGTCAGATAAAATCCTACATGAACCTAAGGGAGATCAATCGCGATCTCTCAGAACATAACGGACAGTTAGAATTGGAGCTGCTGCGGATTCAGGAACAATTGGAAGTCTTACAGGCAGATACTGTATTATTTGAAGGGTTTGCTTCAGACTCATCCGAATTGTCTTTTCCCTACGACTTTATCATGGCGAGGGTGATCAATAACAGTGTGAGTCAACTTGCTAATTTTATAACGATCGATAAAGGAAAAAAAGACGGTGTTTTACCAGACATGGGTGTTGTGTCTGATAAAGGAGTAATAGGGGTCGTATCTGCTGTTTCTGAAAATATGGCTATTGTTCTTCCGATACTTAATCCTAAGTTTAATCTCAGTTGTAAAGTGAAGGGTAATAGTTATTTCGGATCAATGACATGGAATGGAAGGGATATTCAATATGCCAATCTGGAACAATTGCCGCGACATGTTGAGTTTGTGCAAGGAGACACGATTGTAACGAGTGGATTCTCCACGATTTTTCCTTCCGGAATTATCGTAGGAACGATTCATTCTTTTGAAAGGGAAAAGGATGATAATTTTTTCTCTTTGGAAGTTAAGCTGTCGACAGACTTTACGTCGCTTAGTAATGTTCGTGTATTGCGGAATTACAGGCATCAGGAACAAATATCTTTAGAACAGGAGGGAAGAAGATAATGATTAGTAACATCATAAGAGGATTGTTATACTTCATCGTGTTCGTAGCAATACAGGTGCTAATACTGAATAACATTTATTATCTGAGGGTAGCAACTCCGTTTCTATACCTTTACTTTCTACTCAAAATACCGGTCGGAGTTCCCAAATCCACGATGTTATTCATTTCTTTCGTGACAGGACTGACTATAGATATCTTTTCAAATACTCCGGGCATGCATGCTGCCGCTTGTACTTTTGTGGGCTTTTTCAGGACGGGTATGATTCGTTTTCTTATAGGAAAGGAATTGCCGGAAGGATCTTTTCCTTCCTATACTGTTTTTGGCATAGGTGGTTTTTTACGGTATACGGCGTTATTTGTTTTTTTGCACCATGTGGTTTTGTTTCTGGTTGAATCTTTGACTTTATTTGATCCTTTGTTTTTAGTTATCCGTATTCTCTCGAGCACTTTATTAAGTATCGTTTTGATTGCTATTGTTGAAGCCTTTAATATGGAGACCGTTAAAAATGGAGAATAATACAAAATATAATCTTTCGAATAGACGTTATGTTTTAATCGTAACAATCCTTGTTGTCATGCTTGTTTTTGTTATGAGGTTATTTTACCTTCAGGTAATAGATAATGATTATAAAGCCAGGGCAGATAATAACGCGTTTCTGAATAAAACACTATATCCTTCCAGAGGACTGATTTATGACCGCAAGGGGGAATTGTTGGTTTTTAATCAGCCGGCTTATGACGTTATGCTTATTATGCGTGAAATACAACCTTTTGACACGACAGACTTCTGTGATATACTGGGCATAACGAAAGAGATTTTTACCAAACGAATTGAAGAAATAAAAAACAGAAAACTAAATCCCGGCTATTCCTCTTATGTGCCGCAGGTCTTTATGAACCAGTTGTCTGCACAGGAATATGGTGCATTGCAGGAGAAGTTATATAAATTCCCGGGATTTTATATCCAAAACAATACCATCCGAAAATACGACTTTCCTTATGCTGCCCATGTTTTAGGCAGTGTCGGAGAAGTTGATCAAAAGGATATGGAAGCCGATAGCTATTATGCCAGAGGAGATAATTCGGGTCGTACCGGAATCGAACGCTCTTATGAAACTGTTTTGAGAGGGAAAAAAGGAGTCGAAGTTTTATTGCGTGATGCTCATGGACGTATTAAAGGGCGTTATGAGGACGGACAGCATGATGTAGCTCCTGTTTCGGGCAAAAACCTGACTCTTTCTATTGATATGGAGCTTCAGGCATACGGAGAAGAGTTGATGCAAAATAAGCTGGGGGCGATTGTTATGATCGAACCTTCTACGGGCGAGGTTCTTTGTATGGTGTCATCACCGACCTTTGATCCGGGTATTCTGGTGGGCAGACAGCGGGGGAAGAACCATAAATTATTAGAAACAGATGCTAATAATCCTCTTTACGGTCGTGCGTATATGGCTGCTTATCCTCCCGGATCGACTTTTAAGCCTGCGCAAGGACTTGTTTTTCTTCAGGAAAAAGTAATTAACTCAAATACATTATATACTTGTGTGCATGGTTATCCTCTCCGAAATGGAAAGCCGGCTTGTCACTGGCACCCATCGCCAATCAACCTTGTAGGAGCTATTGCTACCTCTTGCAACGCTTACTTTTGCTGGGGACTACATGATTTGTTAGATAGTCGTAAGCGTTACCCCAGTGTGCAGGAGGCTTTTGAAGTTTGGAAGGAGCATATTGTAAGTATGGGATATGGCTATAGGCTGGGGATTGACTTGCCGGGAGAAAACCGGGGTTTTATTCCCAATAGCGAAACATACGATAAACCGTATAAGAAAAGATGGAATTCAAGTACTGTAATCTCAATTGCCATAGGACAGGGAGAAATACAAACAACGCCTCTCCAGATTTGTAATCTGGCTGCTACGATAGCGAACCGAGGATATTTTATTACACCTCATGTAGTAAAGGAAATACAAGACACTCCTTTGGATAGCCTCTATACAGATAGAAGATATACGTCTATTGATAAGCAATATTATGATCTGACAGCTGAGGGAATGCGTATGGCGGTTATAGCCGGAACTTGTCATGGCGCGGCGCTTCCTGATATTGAAGTTTGCGGAAAAACCGGTACAGTAGAAAATCCGGCAGGGAAAGACCATTCTGCTTTTATGGGATTTGCTCCGTATGATAAGCCGCAGGTAGCCATAGCTGTATTTGTCGAAAACGCCGGGTTCGGAGCAACTTATGGCGTTCCGATTGGTAAGTTAATGTTGGAAAAATACCTGACCGGTACTATCTCTGAAGCAAGTCAATATACAGAACAATATATAAAGAATACCGTCATAACTCCTACACATGTCTATTAGAAAAGTAAGCATATGGAAATCGATTGACTGGATAACCATTTTATTTTATGTCATAATGGTTATAGCCGGTTGGTTTAGTATATGTGGAGCCAGTTATGAATTTGACAGTATGAGTTTGTTTGATGTGGCAGGTCGTCCGGGGTCGCAATTGCTTTGGATGGGCTTATCTGTCGGAGTGATCTTTGTTATTATGATGTTGGACAAAGACTTCTTTGATGTTTTTGGCTATTTGATCTATGCTGTAATTGTTCTCTTATTGATAGCTACGATATTCCTGGCTCCGGATATAAAGGGTTCCGGTTCCTGGTTGGTGCTTGGTCCTGTTCGTTTACAACCCGCGGAGTTTGCCAAGTTTGCCACTGCCTTGGCCGTAGCCAAATTTATGAGTCAGTATGGTTTTAAATTGACTACGCCAAAGAATTTCATATCCACTTTGCTGCTGATTTTTATTCCGATGATATGCATTCTTTTGCAAAAAGAGACCGGATCAGCGCTTGTTTATTTAGCTTTCTTTCTGGTTTTATACCGGGAAGGCATGTCCGGAAAGGTTTTATTGATAGGTTGTTGCGCGGTCTTGTTTTTTGTTACGAATATGAAATTTTTAGATGTAATATCAGGCATAACTCCGTTGGGCGAGCTCATTGTAACACTCATGATATTGACAATAACAACTATCCTGGCAGTAAGTGAGAGCCGGGGTAAAGGAATACTCTATTGGGCAATCGGAATTATTGGTGTAGCATTCCTTACCGGTTATATTGTGTCACTTCTTATGCCTGTCAATTTTTATTGGATTGCTTTAGGGTTAACCTTGTTGCTCTGTTGCTATCTCTTATATATCGCTTTCCGAACCTGGATGTTGAAATACGCTTTGATTGCATTTTTTGCTTTGGGATCTCTCGTGTTTTTATTTTCCATAGAATATGTCTTTGACCATATACTCGAGCCTCACCATCAGGTGCGTATCAAGGTGTCTCTTGGGTTGGAAGATGATCCTACCGGAGCAGGTTATAATGTGAACCAATCCAAGATTGCTATTGGTTCGGGTGGACTGACAGGGAAAGGGTTCCTTAATGGTACGCAAACGAAACTAAAGTATGTGCCCGAACAGGAAACCGACTTTATTTTCTGTACGATCGGAGAGGAGCATGGTTTTGTGGGATCGACTTTGGTCGTTTTATTATTCGGAGCTTTTATTATCCGGTTGGTTCAATTAGCCGAACGGCAGGAAACAGCTTTCGCGCGTATTTATGGCTATAGTGTAGCTTCTATTTTTCTGTTTCATTTGGTTATTAATATCGGAATGGTGCTTGGACTTACGCCTGTGATAGGAATACCTTTACCTTTCTTTAGCTATGGTGGATCTTCGCTATTGGGCTTTACCATACTTCTGTTCATTTTCCTCCGGATGGATTCATCGAGGAGGGAGCATTGACAGAGCGGGATACGTTAAAGCCTAATTCCTGTATCCCTTTCAGATTGTCATTTCGCATGCCCTGATTAAAGCTGAATGTGTACTGTCCTTTATGTGTGAAGTAATAGTTTTTTCTTAACGGAATACTTAGCTGAAAAAGAGAAATACCTTGCCCATACCATTTGCCGTAATCATCAGCAAGCAAACATTCTACGGTATCTCTTCTTAATGCCCCGACAGGACGCTCTTCTCCACAGAAAAGCCAGAGGTTCTGGTAAGGATACTGGTTGTTATTCCTGATTTCAAGGGTTATATCATAAGGCACATCTATATCTTCTACCATAAATGTAAAATAATATGTCTTCTCCTTATTCCATACAGTATTCTCTATGATCTGATACTGATCATAGAGAACATCGTAGTTGCAGGAAAGCAGCAGAAATCCGATGCCGAATAAAAGACTAATCCTTTTTACTGTCTTGATCCGTAGAAGATTCTGCATTCTTAATTTGAGGTTTGTTGTTGTCTGATGCTTTTTTGTTTTGGATATCAGGTTTCCGGCGTGGACGATTATTGCGATTAAACGGCGGACGTTTACCTTGTTCATCTTCCGTTTTCTTTGTCTCTTCCTGATTGTTTTTTACTACCTTCTGTGGTTTTGGCTTATTTTTTACCTGAACAGAATTATCTGTGGAGTCTCCATTCTCTTTATACTCTCCCTGTTTTTTGTTTTTCTTCTTTTTCTTTTTAGGACCCGAAGGAGAATCAAAGCGGGTAACGCTGTCTTGTCCAAGAATATCCATTGCATCCCGTTTGGGTGGCTGAGGTTTGGCGTCTGCCTCAAGTGCTACCGGCTTATTACCCTTTTTGTTCATGTTTATTACGTCAAAAACACGATTAGCGGGGATCGTAACCAGATTTGCTGCAAAAGATTTGTCGGTAGAGTAGGTGACCTCACGTTTGAATATATCCGTTTTGAAATGATAATAAGAATTATCTTTTGTCTCCAATACAATTTCACGCGAAGGCAATCGTTTCTGAGCATCAACATAAGCATCTACCTCATAGTTAAGGCAGCATTTGAGCTTAGCACATTGTCCGGCAAGTTTTTGAGGATTCATGGAAATGTCTTGATAGCGGGCAGCGCCTGTCGCTACGGAAACAAAACTCGTCATCCACTTGGAACAACAAAGCTCCCGACCGCAAGGACCGATACCTCCGATTCTGCCGGCTTCCTGTCGTGCCCCGATTTGTTTCATTTCGATACGCACACGGAAATT
This sequence comes from Massilibacteroides sp., assembly GCA_036781995.1. Lineage (GTDB taxonomy): Bacteria > Bacteroidota > Bacteroidia > Bacteroidales > Tannerellaceae > Massilibacteroides. Next base: position 6,811 of record DAIPZX010000101.1, read on the forward strand.
TTCGGCTAAAACTTTAATTAATTGCCTGAAATCAACCCGTTCATCAGCGATGTAGTAGAAAATAGCTTTGTTTCCATCTCCTTGATATTCCACATCTCCGATTTTCATATTCAGGCCTAAGTCCGCAGCAATCTGGCGCGAACGGATCATTGTCGCGTCTTCTTTTGTTTTTGCCTCTTCATATTTTTCAATATCAGCGGGCTTGGCCAAACGATAAACCTTCTTAACTTCAGACTCTTCTGATACACGCACATTGTTTTTCTTCATCTGGAGCAAAACAAGTTTGCCGGTGAGCGTTACTGTCCCGATATCATGACCGGGGGTAGCTTCTACGGCAACTACATCTCCTTTAACCAAGGGGAGTTTCGTGTTATTCAGATAATACCCTTTTCTTGTGTTTTTAAATTGAACTTCGATGAAATCCGTTGCGTTTTCTGCATCCGGCACATCGCACAACCAGTCGTATGTATTTAATTTATGATCTTGCTTCTTGCAGCATCCTTTTCCGCTCATGCCGCAACAGCTTCTATATTGTTTGAATTCCATTGTTTGTATAT
>DAIPZX010000102.1:0-7352 GCA_036781995.1 Massilibacteroides sp.
CCGGACAAATTCAGTTGCAAAAAACAAAGAAAGAGTTTAAAGGGCATCTTACGCTGGTGGTTTTTCCTTTTTTGAAGATATCCAAAAAGTCTCCGGAACAGACCGCGCAAGAAATCGGAGCGTATCTTCGTCAGAATGAACCTGCCGTAGCAGAGTTTAATGTGATCAAGGGTTTTCTAAACCTGACGGTTGCTGCTTCTTGCTGGGTAGACCTGTTGAATCAGATTCATGCGGAACCAACCTACGGCATACGACCGATAACGGAAAATGCGCCGTTGGTGATGATTGAATATTCCTCTCCGAACACAAACAAACCACTCCATCTGGGTCATGTGCGTAATAATCTTTTAGGTTATAGCCTTGCCGAAATCATGCAGGCAAACGGTTATCGTGTGGTTAAAACGAATATCGTAAACGATCGTGGAATCCATATCTGTAAGTCTATGCTGGCCTGGCAGAAATGGGGTGAGGGAGCTACTCCCGAATCAACCGGCAAAAAAGGCGATCATTTGATTGGCGATTTCTACGTATTGTTCGATCAGCATTATAAAGCAGAACTCAAGGCATTGGAAGCCGCCGGGCTGAAAAAAGAAGAGGCGGAAGCCAAATCGGAACTGATGGCGGAAGCGCGCGAAATGCTCCGTAAATGGGAAGCCGGTGATGAGGAAACCGTTGCCTTGTGGAAGCGGATGAATGCTTGGGTTTATGCCGGTTTTGATGAAACGTATAAACGAATGGGGGTAGACTTTGACAAAATATATTATGAATCGGAGACGTATCTCGAAGGAAAAGACAAAGTGCTCGAAGGGCTGGAAAAAGGCGTGTTCTATCGTCGTGAAGACGGTTCGGTATGGGCTGATCTGACACCCGAAGGTCTGGACGAAAAATTATTACTCCGTTCTGACGGAACATCTGTCTATATGACGCAAGATATTGGTACGGCAAAACTCCGGTTTGACGATTATCCGATCAATAAGATGATCTATGTGGTAGGAAACGAACAGAATTACCATTTTCAGGTGCTCTCCATCCTGCTGGATAAATTAGGTTTTGAATTCGGTAAAGGTCTGGTTCATTTCTCTTATGGTATGGTGGAACTGCCGGAAGGTAAAATGAAAAGCCGTGAAGGTACCGTAGTGGATGCCGATGAGCTAATGGAAGAAATGGTTTCTACCGCTCGTGATATTTCACAGGAATTAGGCAAATTAGACGGACTGACCCGGGAAGAGGCAGAGCACATCGCCGAGATAGTAGGATTGGGCTCGTTGAAATATTTCATTCTGAAAGTCGATCCTCGTAAGAATATGACATTCAATCCCAAAGAGTCGATCGACTTTAACGGAAATACAGGTCCGTTTATTCAATATACATACGCACGCATCTGTTCGGTATTGCGTAAAGCAGAAGAACAAGGTATCGTTCTTCCGGCTGAACTCCCATTAGCTCTCCCGCTTTCAGAGAAGGAAGAAGGCTTGGTGCAATTAGTGGCCGATTTTGCAATAACGGTCAAAGAAGCAGGAACAGAATATAGTCCGGCTTATATCGCGAACTATATCTATGACCTGGTGAAAGAATACAATCAGTTCTATCACGACTATTCCATCCTTCGTGAAGAAAATGAGGCTTTGAAAGTTTTCCGGCTTGTGCTTTCTGCCAATGTGGCGAAAGTGGTTAAGTCCGGCATGGAGTTGTTGGGAATAGAGGTGCCTGAGCGGATGTAATCCGCTTTTTCTTATCCAAGCGTATGATACGTTGATTCGTGCTGCCTCGGAATGGGAGGGACGGAGAGAATAATTCTTTCACAAAGCGTCCGTCTACTAATACATCTATGTAGTCGAGGCAGGCGCTTAACTCCCTGTCTTTCTGAATTTCTTCGTGTGTATATCCGGTATAACACCAGATATTCATCCCTGTTCTTTTTTTGATTTCGCGCAGTAACAGGAGGAACGAAGCCGGATAATAAAACGGATCACCTCCTGAAAAGGTCACGCCGTCAAGCATAGGGTTGGCTTTGATCTCATGAATAATTTCAGCCCACCATTCTTCGGTTAGTAACCTGCCCGCGGATGGAGTCCAACTATCCGGGTTGTGGCACCCTTTACAATGGTGCCTGCAACCGGATAAGTAGATGGAATAACGGATCCCTTCTCCATCGGAGATGGTTTCGTTGTAAATCTTTACTATATGAATAGGATCCTTAAACATGCTTTACGCGATCTTTTTCTTCTGCCTGCTTGGCGGAATTCCACGATTCGAGGCTGCCTGTCAGATAACCTGTGATACGGCGCATGCGTATGATATCTTCGCTTTTGCAGATCGGGCATTCGGCATAGATGATACCTTTGTATCCACATTGATGGCAGGTGTCTACCGGATGATTAATGGAGCCGTATCCTATGTTTTCCTTGTTCATCTGATGAACGATCTTCAGAATAACCGAAATGTTCTTTTTGGCTTCTCCGTCAAGTTCCACATAGGTGATGTGTCCGCCACGTGTGATGGCATGGAAAGGCGCTTCCAGTTTAATTTTCTCGGCCACATTCACATGCTCTTTTACGTCTATATGGAAAGAGTTTACGTAATAATCACGATCGGTAACACCTGTAATCACGCCGTATTTCTTTTTATCTATTCGTGTGAATCGTCCGGATAACCCTTCTGCCGGAGTTGCCAGTACGGAATAATTCAGATTATATCTTTCTTTGAATTCATCCACCACCTTGTTTATTTCGAGTACGGCGTCATACAGGGTTTGATAAGCCCGCTGGTTCTTGGCATGACCTTCGCCGTAAATAGCTACCATCGCATTGTGTCCGCCAATAAAACCAATACCTAAAGTGCCTGAATTAATGGTGTTTCCTACTTCATCGTTGGTGTGAAGCAATTCTCCTCCTTGCCAGATATTATTTCCCATCATGAAAGGGAACTGGCGGGCTAAAGCCGTGCACTGATACTGATAACGGTCGTAAAGTTGTTCGGCTACCATTTCAGTTGTTGCGCGGATTGATTTAAGAAAGAACCCGCGCGCTTTATCTTGTGTCTCCTGTTTGCCTAAATCCGGATATAGGGTTTCTGCTTTCAGTTTGGCTTCAATGGCTAACCGGGGCATATTGATTGATGTGAAAGACAGGTTGCCGCGACCTATGGATGTTTTCTCTCCATGTAGATTCTCAAATACACGCGTGCGGCATCCCATGGTTGCGGTTTCATACATATAACGATGAGGATCGTCTGCCTGCCATTTCTCGTGTAAATTATAAGGCGTGTCCAAAAACATGAAATTAGGGAATAAGGCAACAGAGGTCGTGCGGCAGGCTTCCAATAATAAGTCGAAGTTGGGAGCGGAGAAGTTGAATCTGCCGTTTAACGCACCCTCAAAATCTGTCAGAGCTAATTTGTAATCCTCTTCGTTATAGGAAACGCCGTCTTTCACCTTAAATATCTGTATGGGGAAAACCGGAACTTCGCCATGTCCTAACCCTTCGATTGTAGCGGCAAGCAGTTCGCGTATAACCATGCGCCCTTCGGGTGAAGTGTCTGTTCCGTAATTGATCGAACTGAAAACCACCTGATTGCCTCCTCTGGAATGCATGGTGTTCAGATTGTGGATAAACCCCTCCATTGCCTGGTGAGTTTCCTTACGTGTGGAAGCCTCAGAGCGGCTGATTGCCAGTTGTATTTGTTTTTCTTCAAGATGTATTCCGCATTCTGCTAACTTTGCGATAAGCTGATTTATCTCATCGCCCGAAACCTGTATGCTTTGAATGTTTTCTTTTACCATTGCGCGTAATTCCTTCTCGTTTGTTATCGCTCCCTTTAATTGAGCGAGTAGATCAATATTAGAAGCCAGGTGCTTTTGGAATGTTTTGCGCACGCCTTTCGCCATGAAAAAATCGAATGCCGGAATAGACTGTCCTCCGTGCTGCTCATTCTGGTTGGTCTGAAAAACAATAGTTGCCAGTGTGGCGTAGCTTTGAATAGACTGCGGAGTGCGTATGCTCCCGTTTTTGGTGCGGAAACCTTTCTCGAAAAGTTCCTCCAGATTATATTGTATGCAAGTAGTTGTTTTGGTAGGGTAGTAATCTAAATCATGAATGTGAATATCTCCATTCTTATGCGCCAAGGTATATTCCGGGTTGATCAGGTATTTTTTTGCATAGTCTTTTGTGATTTCAGAAGCAAATGTCATCATCTGTCCTGCCGGAGTATGAGCAGACATATTGGCATTGCTCAGGTTCGTGTCGTTCTTTTCAATAGACACGATACCGTCCATGATCTGTTTCATGTGAGTCTTCTTGTGCCTTTCCACATTTCTCCATTCCCTGTAGATAATATACTTTTTGGCTACAATGGGGTTGCGTTTCATCAATTCCTTTTCCACTACATCCTGGATTTCTTCTACATTTGTTGTCGGTTGGTTGATTGAAGAGGCAACAGCTAAAGCAATATCATACATTTCTCTTTCACCATCGGGCGTATTGCTTGCCCGGAATGCTTTTGTAATGGCATTTTTAATTTTCTCAATAGAAAATCTCTCCTGCGTACCATCCCGCTTGGAGATTGTAATTTCTGAAAAGTTCATGACACTTAAATTTGATTGTACCGTTAAATACATTTACAACTAACCTTTTATTCCTCGAAAAGGTCGCTTATAACTTCTTATTGGCAGGTCTTCTGACTTGCTCTGCTTTATGCGCCTTCCCTTCTTTAAAAAAGTGGCAATTGGAGTGTTGCACAAAGCTTCTTTTGTTGAGCTCACAGCAGCGGGTCTGTTCAGGATTTTCACCTGATTCCCTTTTCATCATGATTCCGAAGTCGCGGAAATATGACACCAATATGTTTCCTGCAAAGATGTGAATAAAAAATGAGATATCAGGATATAAAAACAAAAAAAGCCTTGGCGTTAACCAAGGCTTTTCTCTTATTTCAGATCCGCTTCTTCTTTCATGTCTAACTCGTCCTTTTCTGAATCATAGAAACGGTATTCAAGAAAAGCCAGACTTTGATCCGGAATGATTTTCATGCCGAACGTGTACTTGAATTTCCACTTCAGGCTTAAAGGGAACAATCCCTTGTTTAGAAACGCTGCGATGTATGGATGTACATGCAGAATGAATTTCTTCGTGTGGTGTTTGTTGACCAAACAATCTATTTTTCCTTCCAGGCTGTCGGTAAACAGGATGGAGGGCTTGGCAGTTCCTGTTCCAAAACAGGTAGGACATTGCTCTGTTGTGTTCACGTCCATTTCCGGCCGTACCCGCTGACGGGTTATTTGCATTAAACCGAATTTGCTCAAAGGCAGGATGTTGTGTTTAGCACGGTCTGTAGACATGGCTTTCGTCATATGCTCGAAAAGCTTCTGCCTGTTGGCCGGTTCGCCCATGTCGATAAAGTCTATCACAATGATACCTCCCAAGTCACGCAGCCGGAGTTGGCGGGCGATTTCATCCGCCGCTGCCGTGTTTACGTCAATAGCTGTTTTTTCCTGGGCGTCACTGCCTTTGGATCTGTTGCCGCTGTTCACGTCGATTACGTGCATCGCTTCGGTATGCTCGATAATAAGGTAAGCTCCACTTTTGTAAGTAACAGTTCGTCCGAAGAGGGACTTGATCTGTTTTGTGATTGCAAAGTTGTCAAAGATCGGCAGATCACCTGAATAGAGCTGAACGATGCTTTCACGCCCCGGCGCAATTAACGTTACATAGTCTTTCAGGTTGTTGTAGACTTCTTTGTCATTTACATAAATATTCTGAAACGATGGGTTGAAGATATCTCTTAATAAGGCGACAGTGCGTGCTGTTTCTTCATAAATGATAGCAGGCACTTTTGCTTTTCCTACTTTAGGGATATTGTCTTCCCACCGTTTCACCAATGTCTTTAACTCATGATCAAGTTCGGCTACTCTTATGCCTTCTGATGAGGTGCGCACGATGACGCTAAAGTTCTTAGGCTTTATGCTCTGTATCAGTTGGCGCAAACGAGCCCGTTCTTCGCTTGATTTGATTTTTGTGGAGACTGAAACTTTATCGGCAAAGGGAATCAATACGATATACCTGCCGGCAAAAGAGAGCTCGGAGGTTAATCTTGGTCCTTTGGTTGAGATCGGTTCTTTAGCAATTTGGACTAATACTTCCTGTCCTACTTTCAACACATCGCTGATGCTTCCCTCTTTCTCGATCTCCGGAAGTATCTGCGTCTTGGCGAGAGAACTGACTTTCTTCGGATCGTTGAGTATTTGCTTCAGAAATTTTTGTTGTGTGTTAAAGTTCGGACCTAAATCCAGATAATGAAGAAATGCATCCTTTTTATATCCTACATCAATGAATGCGGCGTTTAACCCCGGCATCAGTTTTTTTACTTTGCCAAGGTATATATCTCCAACGGCAAAAGACACGTTGCGGGCTTCTTTTTGCAGCTCCACAAGATTTTTGTCTTCCAGTATGGCGATAGATACCTCTTTGGGTTGTACATCGACTACTAATTCACTAATCACTATAAAAAGTATTAATATGACCTTCCTTAATACGCAAAGAACAAACTTAAAAGGTCATAGCTTAAGTTTGTTCTTTAGAGTTCTTTTTTTAACAGAAAGCTTTATTTCTTTTTATGTCTGTTCTTTTTTAGTCTCTTTTTGCGCTTGTGCGTAGACATTTTATGTCTTTTTCTTTTTTTTCCGCTTGGCATCGTTTTTTTGTTTTTAAAAATTAGACTTTATGATAATTAATTATTTTACCTTGCTTAAGAAAGTCTTGGCCGGTTTGAACGACGGAATATTATGTTCCGGAATGATTATTGTAGTATTTTTCGAGATGTTACGAGCAGTCTTTTGCGCCCTCTTTTTAACGACGAAACTTCCGAAACCTCTTAAATACACATTATCTCCTTTCGCTAATGAATCTTTTACAATATCCATAAAAGATTCAACGCTCGCTAACACCGAATGTTTGTCCATCCCTGTGTTTTTAGAAATTTCGTTTACAATGTCTGCTTTAGTCATGTCTATAGATAATTAATTGATTTAAACCTATTAATTTTTTGGAATGCAAATATATAGCTTTTTTCCATAGGGATGAAACAAATGCATTCTATTTTGATAAAAAAGATTTTGCAAACGCTTCTGAATCCGATACTTTAAGGTGTTATACATTAATATATAGGTACTGTTTGTATCCCTAATAGAATAGCAGAAGCAAATGCGTCATAAAAATCCCTGTCGCTACGACAAGAAAAAACAGCAAGATAAACGACTTTCAATTTGGTAACTATTCAGCCATTCGTTATTGGGGAGTAACCCTGTCTTTTCAACATCACTATGAATCAAAAAAAACATAAGTATGATTTTCCAAATTCAT
>DAIPZX010000103.1:0-7335 GCA_036781995.1 Massilibacteroides sp.
TCGATTTTTCCATCTTCGTTATCAACCAGAACAATGAATTTATCTGGACCAATAAATATGCGCAAGACATGCTCGGAAGACCTTTGCCCAAAAAGATAGAAGATCTGCGCTCCTTCTTACCCGACATGCCGGAGCTACTAACCGGCATGACACCCAAAGACACCAAGATAGTCCGGCTGAAGACACAGACCGAAGATCGTAACCTGATCGCGACCATGGTTTCTATTCAGATGCAGGGACAGACCATGCGTGTGTACAGTCTGAAAAATATCCAACAGATAATCGACGAAACGGAAAGTGAAGCCTGGAAAAAGCTGATCCGGATACTGACGCACGAAATGATGAATTCAATCACGCCCATCATATCCTTAGCCGAAACGTTTTCCGATCCGGAGCATGAAACTCCTGATCCGAAAATGATGCAGAAAGCCATGTCTACCATCTACCGCCGCAGCGAAGGATTACTCCGTTTCGTAAACAACTATCAACGGCTGACGCGCATCCCTCCTCCTCAACCGGAAGCTGTTTTCGCTAAGGAAGTAATAGAAGACATCACGAATCTGCTTAACGCGCAGGGCATACAATTCGCGACCAACATCATTCCTTCAAACATACAATTGTATGCAGACAGGGCACAAGTAGAGCAAGTACTCATCAATCTGATCAAAAACGGTTCGGAAGCCTGTGCCGGAAAAGAAGATCCAAAGGTAGAGGTAACAGTCCGGAAAGACGAATACCAACGCCCGGTTATCACCGTTTCTGACAATGGAACGGGCATACTTCCGGAAGTACAGGATAAAGTATTCATCCCCTTCTTCAGCACCAAAAAAGACGGTTCGGGGATTGGGTTAAGTATTTGTCGCCAAATTATTCAGAATCATGGCGGGCATATCAGCATAACTTCGCAACCGGGAAAAGGAAGTATCTTTACTATCCGGCTGTAAATGTAACCGTAACGCCATCGTAATACGTATTTCACTATACCGAAACAATCCTATCGTTTCTTTGTATAAAATCATTATTTTTGCACTAACTAATTCAAAGGTTTATGGCAGATATACCACGTATTCTTGTTGTCGATGACGAAGAGGATTTATGTGAAATCCTAAAATTTAATCTGGAGACGGAAGGCTACGAAGTAGATACGGCATTCAATGCGGAAGAAGCGTTAAAGCTTAAATTGAGTGACTACAGCCTGCTTCTGCTGGATGTCATGATGGGCGAAATATCTGGTTTCAAATTAGCCAGCATACTTAAAAAAGACCCGGCTACTGATACGATTCCAATTATATTCCTGACAGCAAAAGATACGGAAAACGATATGCTGACCGGCTTCAGTCTGGGTGCAGACGATTATATTTCCAAACCGTTTTCAATCCGCCAGGTAATCGCCCGTGTAAAAGCGGTTATCAGACGTACCACCGACAAACCCATAGAGCAGGAAAACAACCTCCTTGAATATGAAACACTTGCGTTAGACACGAAACGAATCAAGGCTACGATCGACAAACAGGAAATACCGCTTACCAAGAAGGAGTTTGAGATACTTCGTTTGCTGCTGGAGAACAAAGGCAGCGTATTTTCCCGTGAAGAAATTCTTTCGCGCATCTGGAAAGATGAGGTATATGTACTGGACCGTACAGTAGATGTTAATATTACACGCTTGCGCAAAAAGATCGGATCTTACGGCAAGAATATCGTTACCCGTCTGGGCTTCGGTTATTGTTTTGAATATTGATAAACACAGCACATGGAGCAAGCAACGCCAAAGCAGAAGAAACGAATATCATTCAGTCTCCGCCTATTCTGGTCGGTTTTCGCGATCTTTCTGGCGTTTATCACCTGTTTCCTGATCTTCCAGTATCAACGCGAACGTGAATTCGCACAGGAAAAGCTGAATATTGTACTCACCAACTACAATCATCAACTGTTTTACCGCCTGACGCAGATGAGCAACCGGCAAAAAACAATCGAAGAATTCACCCAGGAGATTCCTCAACATGATATTCGTATTACGATCATCTCGCCCGAGGGGCAGGTGGCATTCGACAATAGCGGGGCGGAAAACCTCGACAATCATAACAACCGCGCCGAAGTACGCAAGGCGCGCGCCGGCAAGGAAGGGTATTCCGTGCGTTCTTCAGGCTCAACCGGCAAACGTTATTTTTACTCCGCCAGCAATATAAACGGATACATCTACCGCACCGCTCTTCCTTATGATATGTATGTAAAAGACGTGTTGACGATCAACAAAGACTTTATCTATTTCATGCTATTCATGACGTTATTGTTTTTCGTTGTTCTTTCCCGTTTTACGTTCAGTATAGGAAAAACGATTTCCAAATTACGAGACTTCGCCCTGAATGTGGACACAGACCATATCCCGGAAGTAAGATACACCTTTCCGGACGATGAGTTGGGCGATATATCTCAAAATATCATCACGCTCTACCAGCAACAGCAAAAAGCAAAAGACGAAGTATCCATAGAGCGTGAAAAACTGATCAAGCATTTTCAGTATTCCAAGGAGGGTTTTGCCATGTTTACCGCCGAGGGGAAAGAAATCCTGTCGAACAATCTCTTCATTCAGTATCTCAACCTGATCTCAGACCATCGGATCGACCAGACGGAAGAAGCCCTGAACATAGAAGAACTTAATCCCATCGCCCATTTTCTGAATTCAAACATTCATAACCCCAACAGAAAAAAACAGGTACTTCCCGAATCTGTAACAATCGATAAGGAAGGCAAGATATTCCAGATCGAATGCATCCTCTTCCTCGACAATACGTACGAACTATCTATCAACGACATTTCTCGGCAAGAAGAAGAAACACGCATGAAGCGGCAATTGACACAAAACATCGCGCACGAATTAAAAACACCCGTCAGCAGCATACAGGGGTATCTCGAAACCATCATCTCCAATCCGAATCTGACGGAAGAAAAGAAACATTTCTTTATTGAGCGATGCTATTCGCAAAGCAGCAGACTAACAGACCTCTTGCGGGATATTTCCGTACTCAATCGCTTAGACGAGGCTTCGGACATGTTTGAGCTTTCCGACATCAACATCGGACAACTGATCGGAGAAATACAAAAGGAATGCTCCAAAGAAATGGACGAGAAAAGGATTAAGGCGGAGACTATTCTCCCCTGCAATCCAATCGTATACGGCAATTACTCGTTATTGTATTCCATCTTCCGCAATCTATTTGACAATGCAATCGCTTACGCCGGCGAAGGAATCAGGATTACCATCAATTGTTACCGGGAGGATGCGAAATTTTATTACTTCAGTTTCTCAGATGATGGAATCGGAATTGACGAAGAACATATCAATCGCATCTTCGAACGCTTCTACCGCATAGACAAAGGGCGCAGCCGCAAGGTTGGCGGCACAGGACTGGGACTTTCGATTGTTAAAAACGGTATCAACTTCCACAAAGGGCATATCTACGCCAAAAGCAGTCCCGGCAAAGGAGTTACCTTCTTCTTTACGATTAAGAAACAGATTTAAACGTGGCATTCATCGTATCCATTCGGTGTAGTACGCAAGGCAAACGCATTTAAACGGAGTATCGTCATCTTTGCGAGGAGCGAAGTGACGAAGCAATCCAACTTATAGCGTGTATAAGAAGGATTGCTTCAGGCTTTGTCTTCACAACGACAAATTATAAATATTCGGTATAGAGCGTCACATCTTTCGCCTTAGAGCAAACATAGATGGCGGGAGTGGGATGCTTGGTAAAGTCTGACTCCTCGAGTGCGGAGATTACAGCGCTCTTTCCCGATCCTAAAACGGGAACCAGCAGGGGCGTATCATTCAGAATTACAGATCCGGTCATTGTTACACGCACTTGTCCGCTTTCGGGATGGGTAGCCGTAGCATAGCTTCGCAAATCCGTAAGAAGCGGCATAGTATGTGGAAAAATAGATGCCGTATGCAAATCATTGCCTACACCCAGAATAATACAGTCAAAGCGCGGTTTTCCGTTATGCAGCGGGACCAAGCTCTCCACTTCAGCGGCATAGCGAACAGCCTCTGCTTCGGGATTGTTTTCACCTTGAATGCGATGGATATGCCTTTCAGAGATATTCAGCGGCTCAAACAGCAACTGGAGGGCATGTCCGTAGTTGCTATCCGGACTATCCGGAGCAACACAACGCTCGTCTACCCAATAAAAGCGCAGACGCCCCCAATCCAACATATCATTATATTCGCCGGTCCAAAGATTGTACATCTGTTTGGCAGTTTCACCCCCGGAAAGAGCCAGATTAAAGACTCGTTCAGCCTTTGCATCCATCAGAGCGATGAGGCGGGCTGTCAACGCTCTGAGCGCTTCCTGCCCGGTATTCTGCTTTTCTGTTTTCATATCTGTTCTACTTTAAAAATGACATCCGCAATCTGTGTCCGGTATGGCGCCGAGACGAGCCGTTTCTTTCGGGCCATTTGATCCTGCTTCATACGGGAAGAGCCCTTCAACTCCTTTTTCTTTCCAATGAAGCAAAATCGGGTCGATAAACTTCCAACTTGCTTCGAGGGCGTCACTACGCGCATAAAGCGTAGAATCTCCCAACATGGCGTCAAGCAAAAGACGTTCGTAAGCATCCGGCAAAGAAGTAGAAGCCAACGAATCATACCGGAAATCCATACCCACTTGTTTTACCTTAAATCCGGCTCCGGGCATCTTCAGTCCAAAACGCAGCGTGATACTTTCGTCCGGCTGTATACGAATCACCAACCGGTTACACGATCCTCCCGAACATTGCCCTACAAAAAGCGTATGCGGTGTAGAACGGAAATTAATGACTACTTCGGAGGTTTTCGCCGGCAGCTTCTTTCCGGTAAAGAAATAAAACGGAACGCCACTCCAACGCCAGTTATCGATAAAGAACTTCATGCCCACGTAAGTTTCCGTTTCCGAGTTCGGATTAACGTTTTCTTCCTTTCGATAACCTTCATACTGTCCGCGAACTATCATGTCATCCATTTCCTTCTTCTCATAATGGCGTATCGAACGGAATACCTTCACAATTTCATCACGGATTGGCTCCGGATCAAAAACAGAAGGCGATTCCATTGCCACGAACGACATTAGTTGCATCAGGTGATTCTGTATCATATCCCTCATCGCCCCCGCAGTGTCGTAGTATCCACCCCGCTTTTCTACCCCAAGCGTCTCAGCAGCGGATATTTGGATCGAATCGATATAGTTTCTGTTCCACAATGGTTCGAAAATACCGTTCGAAAAGCGAAGCACAAGGATATTCTGCACTGTTTCCTTACCCAGATAGTGGTCGATACGGTAAATCTCCTCTTCCTTAAATATGCTACAGAGGTGTTCATTCAAAGCACGTGCCGACTCATAGCTGGTTCCAAACGGTTTTTCCACAACGACACGGCGATAACCCGTTTTGTCTGACGAACGATTCATCCGGTTGTCTTTCAAACATTGTGGGATAACTTCATACATAGATGGGGGCGTGGCGAGATAATACACCACTTTATCCGGCAGGTCTTCCTGCTCGTGAAGCTCTTTCAGACGATTCTTTAATTTGGGATAGTCGGCTGCATCGGTAGAATTAAATGCAACATAAAATATATGCTTCAGGAACTCTTCCAAAGAGGCTTCATCCCTATTCTTCTGAACAGAAGACAAAAGATGTTCGCGCTGTAGCCGGCGAAATTCTTCATCTGTGTAAACCGTTCGCGAAGCGCCCAATATAACCAAGCGGTCAGGCAAAAGTCCGCGTAAGAAAAGTTCATAAAGTGAAGGCAAGAGCTTACGACCTGTTAAATCGCCCGAAGCTCCGAATATGACGAGTATTTGATTATCTGCTTTTGTCATGTTTCTATTCATTTATACGTTATACGTTCCCGAAACTGTTTTCCCGCCCTTACCTGTCCAATCGGTATGGAAGAATTTGCCGGGCTCCCGGTCTACCCGTTCGTAAGTGTGCGCTCCGAAGTAATCACGTTGTGCCTGAATCAGGTTGGCAGCAGAATGCAATGTGCGCAATCCATCAAAATAACTCAAGGCAGCACTCATGGAAGGCAAGGCAACTCCACTTAACGCTCCCTCTGCCACAACCTTTCTCAAAGACGGCATAGCCGCCTCGATCTTTGTCCGGAAGAAAGTATCAAACAGTAAGTTTTCCAACACCGGATTTGTCCGGTAAGCTTCGGTAATCTTGTTTAGGAAAGCCGAACGGATAATACAACCCTTACGCCAGATGCTCGCGATAGACCCATAATCCAATTCCCATCCGTAATGCGCCGAAGCACGAATCATCAAGGAAAATCCTTGTGCGTAGGAGATCAGTTTAGCAGCATAAAGCGCCTGTTCCACATCCGCTTCAGTAATCAAACTGTCTTTTGCGACAGGAGCAGTATATATGGAAGACGCCTTCGCCCTTTCTCCTGCCAACGCAGAAAGCAACCGGGCATAAACAGCCTCAGTAATCAAGGTTAGCGGGTCGTTTTCATTCAATGCCGTAATGGCGCTCCATTTACCGGTACCTTTTTGCCCTGCCACGTCACGTATTTTATCGAGCAGATGTGATCCATCCTCGTCACGAAAACGAAGGATAGCAGCGGTTATCTCTACTAAGAAGCTATCCAGATCACCTTTATTCCATTTTTCAAACACCTCTGCCAAAGCATCATTATCCAAACCTTTGCCATGTTTCAACACGGCATAAGCTTCGGTGATTAGCTGCATATCACCATATTCAATTCCATTATGCACCATCTTCACAAAATGTCCGGCGCCTCCTTTACCCATCCATTGGCAACAGGGGGTACCGTCATCTGCTTTGGCTGCTATACCTTGCAACAGATCTTTCACCAACGGCCATGCTTCAACGGATCCTCCGGGCATAATCGACGGACCATGCAAAGCGCCTTCTTCGCCGCCCGAAACACCGGAACCTACAAAATAAAAGCCTTTACTTTCCAAATAATTCACACGCCGTTCGGTATCGGGGAAATCCGAATTTCCGCCATCAATCACCACATCGCCCGGAGACAAATAAGGCATCAACTGTTCGATCAGCTCATCTACCGGTGACCCGGCTTTTACCATCATCATTATTCTGCGAGGTTTGGCTATAGAATGAACAAACTCTTCAATCGAATGTGTTCCTATAAAGTTCTTACCCTTAGCACGTCCGTTTATAAAACGGTCTACAACGCCTTCCTCACCCGGGAAATTACGGTTATAGACAGATACTGTAAAACCTTTACTTTCCATATTTAATGCCAGATTCTCACCCATCACGGCAAGTCCGATTAACCCTACATCTGATGTCTTCATACAATTATTCATATTA
>DAIPZX010000104.1:0-7303 GCA_036781995.1 Massilibacteroides sp.
CTTGTTTATTTCAATCCTTAAAGACTTATTCTAAAGAAAAGTTTATGTCCGACCTGATGGCGGGTATCATTGTAGGCATTGTGGCTTTGCCATTGGCCATTGCTTTTGGTATTGCCTCGGGCGTAAGTCCGGAAAAAGGGCTGATCACAGCGATTATTGGAGGTTTTATTGTTTCTTTCCTTGGAGGAAGTTCTGTACAGATCGGGGGACCTACCGGAGCCTTTATTGTAATTGTATATGGGGTTATGCAGAATTTCGGAATCGAAGGATTGGCTATTGCCACGGTTGTGGCAGGCGTAATGCTGCTGATTATGGGACTACTGAAACTGGGGACAGTAATTAAATTTATTCCTTATCCGGTTATTGTAGGCTTTACAAGCGGAATCGCGGTTACAATCTTCACCACTCAATTAAAAGACTGGTTCGGCCTTTCGATCGAAAGTATTCCGGCAGACTTTCTCACAAAATGGGTCGTTTATTTTCAAAATATACACACCTTTAATTTCTGGCCGTTCCTCATCGGAGTGTTCAGTCTGCTTATTATTATCTATTCCCCCCGTATGACTAAAAAGATACCGGGATCACTAATAGCAATTGTAGTCATGACCATCATTGCCTACATATTACGCAATTATCTGGATATTACACAAATCGAAACTATTGGAGACCGGTTCACGATTGACCCCACTCTGCCTCAGCCGGAATCCATTACATTTAATATACAAACGATCAATCTGCTGCTCCCCTCAGCCTTTACCATAGCCATGCTGGGCGCAATCGAATCGTTGCTCTCTGCCACTGTAGCCGACGGGGTTATCGGCAAAAAGCACAACTCGAACACAGAATTAATTGCGCAGGGAGCTGCCAACATTGTCGTTCCCATCTTTGGCGGCATTCCTGTAACAGGAGCTATCGCACGCACCATGACCAATATAAACAACGGAGGACAAACTCCGGTAGCAGGAATTATTCACGCGGTCGTATTACTCCTGATTCTCCTTTTCTTAGGTCCTTTGACCAAACATATCCCGATGTCTTGCCTGGCGGGAGTGCTTATCATCGTTGCCTATAACATGAGTGAATGGCGCACATTCCGTTCTCTGCTGAAAAATCCGCCAAGCGATA
The DNA here is from genome assembly GCA_036781995.1 of Massilibacteroides sp. GTDB lineage: Bacteria > Bacteroidota > Bacteroidia > Bacteroidales > Tannerellaceae > Massilibacteroides. The sequence goes on from DAIPZX010000104.1 coordinate 1,126, forward strand.
TCGCTGTTTTGCTGGTAACATTCTTCCTGACGGTTATTTTCGACCTCACAATCGCCATTGAGGTAGGATTGTTAATTGCCATGTTCTTATTTATGAAACGCGTGGCAGAAACCACACAGGTATCCGTCACAACAGATGAGATTGACCTGTCGGAAGGAAGAAACCCCGACAACGAAGATGAAAAACTATTTTTGCCTAAAGGAGTAGAAGTTTATGAGATAGACGGTCCTTTCTTTTTTGGCATCGCGAATAAATTTGACGGCGTGATGCAAACATTAGGCGACAAACCTAAAGTACGTATCATCAGAATGCGAAAAGTCTCATTCATTGACTCAACCGGTCTGCATAACTTACGCAGCTTGCATCGTTTATCCCAAAAGGAAAACATACGGCTTATTCTTTCCGGCGTAAATGAGCGTGTACGGGAGGTATTTGTCAAAACCGGATTTAAAGATACTATCGGCGAAGAAAATATATGCAGCCATATTAATGAAGCTGTGACAAAAGCGATTAATTTTGTAGAAGAACAAGAGGATACTCTACCACATTAAATAAAAACAGTATGGAAAAATCAGGAAGACTACTCTCGCTTGACGTTATGCGAGGTATTACTATCGCGGGGATGATTATGGTTAATAACCCCGGAAGTTGGCAATATGTATATGCTCCGTTAAGGCATGCCCAATGGGATGGCTTCACGCCTACCGATCTGGTCTTTCCTTTCTTCATGTTCATCATGGGGGTTTCCATGTTTTTTTCTCTCAGAAAATATGGTTTTAAACTTTCCAAAGAAAGTGTAGGTAAAATACTGAAAAGGACTATCCTGATTTTTTTAGTCGGATTAGGATTGAATCTGTTCGGACATATCTGCCGCAACGGTTTTGAAAATTTTGAGAATCTCCGCATACTGGGTGTCATGCAGCGCCTCGCACTGGCTTATGGAGCCGGATCATTAATCGGATTGATCATTAATCATAAGTATATTCTTCATACAGCAATTGGCATATTACTTTTTTATGCCGTTTTACTCGGATTTACGGGAAGTACGGTATTATCAACAGACAATATTATTGCAGTTGTAGACCGGGCATTATTCGGAGAAACACATATGTATAAAGATTCCTTAGCCGATGGAACGCGTATCGCTTTCGACCCGGAGGGACTCCTCAGCGCAATTGGCAGTATAGCCCATGTTCTGATCGGATTTTATGCCGGCAAACTGATTTTGGATGCCAAAAAGAACAATGAACTTATCGTTCGCAATTTATTTATTCTGGGAACAATTCTGACCTTTGCCGGGCTATTATTAAGTTATGGTTGTCCTATCAACAAAAAAATATGGAGCAGCACGTTCGTTCTTACCACCTGCGGATTCGGTTCCTTATTATTAGCTTTACTGATCTGGATTATTGATATAAACGGAAAGAAAGCTTGGTCCAAATTCTTTGAATCATTCGGTATTAATCCGCTTTACTTATATGTGCAGGCAGCCATATTAACAACCGTCTTCTCCATGACCGGATTTTCATCCTTTATGTATAATTCTGTTTTCACCCCTGCGTTAGGTAATCTGGGCGGTTCATTGGCGTGGGCACTTTTCTTTGTTATCGCAAACTGGATTCCCGGCTATTTTTTATACAAGAAACAAATCTATATAAAGCTATAAACATGTAAGACAGGCAGATCGCCATTTATTCAGATAAAACAATCAAAAAAAACGTAAAACCATGAAAGCATTAGTAAAGACGTTAACTGTATTATTTTGTTTATCACTATCCGTACCGGCTTATTCCGGCGATAAACTAAGTTTTTTGAAAAAGAGATTCACGACCAACTCCGGTTATGAATTAAACTACAGGGTACTTTATCCGGCAAACTATGAACCCGGAAAGCAATATCCGTTAATCCTGTTCCTGCATGGATCCGGAGAAAGAGGAAATGACAATGAGGCTCAGTTGGTTCACGGAGGAGATCTCCTTGCTTCGAATGAAAACAGGACAAACTATCCGGCTATCGTCATAGTGCCCCAATGCCCGGCTGAAAGTTCCTGGGTGGATTATAAACGCCCAAGGGCAGAAGGAGAAAAACGTTTTTTCTATCCGGCAAATACGATCTCAAAACCTTTAGGGGCAGTCAAAGACTTAATAGACAGTTACATTTCGAAAGGCATCGTAGATAAGAACAACATGCATATCGCAGGACTTTCCATGGGAGGAATGGGTACTTTCGACTTTGTGTTCCGCTACCCCAACCTGTTTGTAACAGCAACCCCAATCTGCGGAGGTGCAAATATACAAAGAGCAGAGCAATTCAGAGGAAAAACAATCTTCCGCATCTTCCACGGTCAAGATGATTCCACAGTAGATCCACAATACTCCCGTGACGTTTACGCCGCTTTACAAAAGGCAGGGGCAAAAGTAAGCTACAAAGAATATCCGGGAGTAAAACACAACAGTTGGGATAACGCTTTCGCAGAACCGGACTTTATCAGCTGGATGCTTAGTCAGAAATAAGAAAAACTGAAAGAAAGAATCAACGGCTGATCCACGGAGCGGGGTTCAGCTTGGTTCTTTCTTTCCAGAGTTGAAAATGGAGAATGGTTGAATTACCATCTTCTGTGTCTGTAAAGATCTTTCCTAATGCCTGGCGTATAGATACTTTATCTCCCTGTTTTACATAAACCTGACTCAAATTACTATATACGGTAAGGTAATTACCATGACGGACAATCACCGAATTGTTATAGCCCGGCACAACAAACACACGGGTTACCTCTCCATTAAATACAGCCTGCGCATCTGTTCCCGGAGCAACCTGAAGGTCAATACCGTTATTATTGGTGCGGATATTCTTCAATTCTTGATGTTGTTGCTCTCCAAAGGATGCTACAATCGTATATTTCTTATTCACCGGGGCGGGTAATCGTCCTCGGTTACTCGCAAAATCTGAGGATAGTTTTTGCTCTGCCTGTGTCATAGCATAGCCGCCTTTCGTTTCCGCTACTCGCTTTTGGGATTCTTTAGCAGGAGCTGTCGTATTGCCCTTCGCAGCTGCGGCTTGCCGTTCACGTTCAGCCCTTCTGGCTTCTTCTTCCGCACGGGCTATCTCTTCTGCAATCAGTTTTTCAATTTGCTTATTCAAGGCTGTGGCTTGTTGCCTCTTTTTACGGAGTTCAGCCTGTAGTTCCTTTTGTTTCTTGTTTAGTTGCTGAACCTCTACTTTCTGATTGGACTCTTCCTGCTGCAGTTTATTCCTTTCCTGTTCACGCACCTGAGCCAAAGCCTCCTTTTCAGAACGTGTCTTCTGCAACTCTTCTTGTTTTAATTCTATTTCTTTCTGCTTCTCTATTATTTCAGCAGCTTGATTCTTTTGCCAGTTTCCATATTCACGAAGATAACGCATCCGCCGCATGGACTGAGCGAAATTATCCGCGGATAGAATAAATAACAGTTTATCTTGTGACGTTCTGCGCTTATGAATGGTTTGTATAGATTTTTTATAATTCTCTCGCTTAGTGCCCAGTTCATTCTCTAAAGTTCTGATTTCGGCACGGGTTGTTTCTATTTGTTTATCTATCGCGTCCATTTCCTGTGCCAGGATGCTTAGTACTTTCTTACGACTGAGAAGTTGGTTAGAGAGCAAATTCAGCCGATTTAGAGAGTTTTTTGCCGTACGGGTCGTTTCTTTGAGTAGTTTATCGGTTTCTGCTATTTCTGCCAAAGCCTCCTTGCGTTGGCTTTCCAGTTGCTTCACCCGGGCTGAGTTCTGGGCGGCAACAGACAACGAAAACGACAACAGTATGCTTAAACAAAAATATTTCATTTATTCCTTTTTACTATCGCTTAATCCTTTTATTATCTGTGCAAAGGTAATACGTTTGTATTTTGCAGGGATAGAGAAATCCAATTTTACAGGAACATTCGGTTCTATGCGTCCAAAAGAAAGCACTAATTTACCCGTCTGTTTATTATTCGCAACCACCCGTACATCCATCAACATAGGAAAAACCTGCTTTTCTACCAGCCTGAAATCCTTATAATCCCAGTATAAATTGTACTGCTCGTTCTTATCCGTCACGTGCAGTGATAATAATTTTTCTTCTCCATCTGCCATAAACGTGTAAAGCAGATTCATTATATCTCGTGTTTTCGCAACCGCCTTCGGTCCGTCCTGAATCAATTTGAAGCGGTTGTATTTTTCAGGACTTATCTCCTGTTCTCCCGGCAAAAAAACACGGTTGGTGAATAGTGCCTGTAAATTGTAGAAATTAAATTCAACAGGCAATTGTCCTTTCATGCCGTCATACCCTTCAGCTACATAATGTTTATTCAGGCGATCTAATACTTTCACACTATCCCGGCTGAACTCTATCCGGAATACTTCAATTCCCAATATAGGAACAATCGAAAGTTGAAAGGCGCTATCTTTAACCATTTTGAGATCAACACGAGAACTCAGTTCTTTTTGTGATGTGATAATCTCCGCACTTAAACGTGCAGACAGAGTTGTATAATGAAAAGCCTGTTCTTTCATGGAGTCGAAAAAATCCTGATGAGCCTTAGCTTCTCCCGCCTCTATAGTTCCGATTTTTTTGACCGACTTACATCCGTTAAGGAGTAAGACAAACATAAAAGCAGCATAAAACAGATTAGTTACAAACCTCTTCATCATTTCGCACTTTCATCTTCGATGTATATTCCTTCACTTATCTTACGTTCCAATACTGGACTTTCCTTTCCAAGTTCTTTTGCTTTCTTCCATTGTTCGACAGCACGTTCTTTCTCGCCAGACATAAACAGAATATCCCCATAATGATCTACTAACTCCGAGCTGTTGGTTCTATCTTTTCCCAAAGCACTTTCTATGTATATCTTAGCTAAAGAATAATTACCCTGCATAAAGAATATCCAGGCGTATGTATCTAAGTAAGTCGCATTATCCGGTTCCAACTTAATACATTGAGCGCTCATGCGTTCAGCCCGTTTAAGGTCTTTTTTCTCCAATGAAAGGAAGTAGCTGTAATTGTTCAGCACCATTACATTTTTATCATTATACTTCAACGCTTCATCATAAGCGGCATAAGCATTTTCCATCTGGTCCATCTGGTAGTATATATCCCCTATTTGTCCACAGAAATCGGATTTCAAAGGCATATTCTCTGCCGGAATAATCTCAGCTCCCGCCTTAAAGGTTTCCAATGCCTTTTCGTAGTCTTTCTCCTGATAGTGGGCAATCCCCAGATAGAAATAATATTCCGGTGCCTCCGGGAAAAGTTCTATACAGCGGGTACAAATACGGATTACTTCCGCCATATCTTCCGATTTAAGCGCAAGATTCAATAATTGTTGCCATGCTCCGGCATTATCCGGTTCCATTTCCGTCACCAACTGTATCTGGAATTTAGCATCATCTAATTTGTTCTGGGCTATCAGAAGGCTGGCATACATCATCTTTATATCCACATCTTCCGGGTGTTGTTCTAAAAGGGTTTGGAATAATATATTTGCACGTCCGGAGTCTTTATCCACTTGATTTAGTTTCAGAATATATCTGGAAAGAATACTAACCTTTACGTCCACCTCTAATTTTTCATTGGTTAAGGCGTTATTGATTTGTGTTTCCGCAGCATCTTTGTCTCCTTTAGCCTCATAATAATTAGCCATAGAAACGATATAGTAAGGATTCTCCGGATCAATTGTTTTTGCCTTAGTATAATGCTCCAAGGCCTTTTCCGGTTCTCCTTTCTCTAAACGTAAGTCGCCCATTATAATCTGATAACGAGGTTCCATCGGATATTTGGCAGCTAATTTTTCGATTTCATGAAAAGCCTCGACCGGCTGTTCCAGCGAATTATACAGTTTATATTTCTGCATAGACAAAGCCTCATTCATTCCGATAACAGACTCTAAGGCATCAAACGCTTCGATTGCTTTACCAATCTCTCCCTTTTGGGTCAACGCTTCAGCCAGATAGTAATTCAAGTCTGCCTTATCCGGGTATTCTTTGACTAATTTCTCAAACTCTTCTGCTGCTTCCCCATATAAACCCAGATTACGGGAGAGAGAAGCCAAGGTCATTCTATAAGTAAAGTTGTTATCGCTATTCGCGACAGCACGCTTTAATACATCCAATGCTTTTTCCGGGCGGTTAAGCTGTAAATAAAATGAAGAAAGTTCAA
>DAIPZX010000105.1:0-7267 GCA_036781995.1 Massilibacteroides sp.
GCGAAAGATCAGACAAACAGAGACTTATGTTGTTTTATGAATAATAGAGGTATAGTCCTTGTTGAGTTGAATGGCTGAATAGTTACCTTTTTTTAGTACAAGACAACCTCGTTCTTTACAAACAAGATCTCAATATCTTCGCTGCCATGGCGCCGTCTACATTTCTGCTCTCGCCGAAGGCTACTTTGCGTTCATTGAAACGGCGTTCTATTTCCAGGATTGTTTCTTCTCCTACGTTTACTTCGCTCAGGCGGGTAGCCAGTCCGAGATTGCGGAAGAAGTCTTCGGTTTTACGAATGGCGAGATCGGCGTTTTCACTTATATTGCCTACTGCAATCCCCCAAACACGCTCTCCGTATTGAGCCAGTTTCTCTTTTTTCTGTTCCTTCAGTACGCGCAATGTTCCGGGCAATACGATAGCCAGCGTCTGACCGTGCGTAAGACCGTGCAGAGCGGTCAGTTCGTGTCCGATCATGTGTGTAGCCCAATCTTGCGATACGCCCATGGCAATAAAATCATTGAGCGCCATAGTCGCTGTCAGCATAAAGTCTGCCATCAAATCATAGTTGGTTTTGTCTGCTTTGATCTTCGGCGCTATTTCTACTAAGGTAGATAAAAGGCTTTCTGCCCAACGATCCATCACGCGGGATTGTCCGGGAGTGGTCATATATTGCTCCATAGTATGCACGAACGTATCTGCCAGACCACAAGCTACCTGAAAGTCGGGCAATGTAAATGTCGTCTCCGGATCCAGCACGGAGAACTGAGGGAAGTTACTATAGAAAGGATATTTCTCCTGTGTTTCATGTCGTGAGATAACGGCTCCGCTATTCATTTCCGAACCGGTAGCAGGCAGCGTCAGCACGGTTCCCAAAGGTACTGTCTGAGAGGCATGTCCTTTTTTAACCAGATCCCAGGCATCTCCGTCATACAGCAAACCTGCCGAAATCAGTTTAGTTCCGTCAATCACCGAACCGCCTCCTACAGCTAAAAGAAAGTCTACCTTCTTCTCTTTCCCCAGGGCGATAGCCTTGCGGAGGGTTTCAATCGAAGGATTGGGCTCTATTCCCCAAAATTCAGTCACCTCATAGCCTTGCAAAGCTGCAATAACCTGATCGTAAACACCGTTTTTCTTTACACTACCACTCCCAAATGTGATAAGAATACGTTTGCCCAAAGGAATTTGCTTGGATAAACCGGCGATTGTTCCCTTTCCAAAAATTAACCGGGTCGTATTCTGAAAAATAAAATTGTTCATTACACTATCTTTAAAATTATTTTTCCCAAAGTTAGCTTTTTTTCCTGAAAATACCTCCTTTACTTTATACCCAGATCATGCAATAACATGGTCACAGCTGCTTTTGATGTTGGCTCGGATGCTAATAATTGCACAAACCGACTGCCTACAATCACACCCGACGCATGGGCGGAAGCCGCATCATATGTTGCTTTATTGCTGATACCGAAACCGACTAAACGTGGTGTGGATAGTTGCATACCGTTTATGCGGCGGAAGTAGTCTTGTTTTTGTTCATCAAAACTTTTTTGCGCACCTGTTGTCGCCGCACTTGAAACCAGATAGATAAATCCGCTTGTATTCTTGTCTATCAACCGGATACGCTCTTCGGAAGTTTCCGGTGTGACGAGCATGATAACGCGTATATCATATACTTCTGCTACAGTTTTATAGTTTGCCATATAGTCTGCGTAGGGAAGATCGGGGATGATTACGCCATCCACGCCTACTTCTTTACACGAGCGACAAAAGTTTTCAAAACCATATTGCATGATCGGGTTCAGGTAGCCCATCAACACAATGGGAATTTGTATTTCACTACGGACATCTTTCAGTTGGCCGAAAAGGAGTTTCAGACTCATGCCATTGTTTAACGCCTGTGTAGCGGCAGCCTGTATAACAACCCCATCCGCCATAGGATCAGAAAAAGGGATACCGACTTCTACCATATCGATTCCCTGAGCCTGCAACTCACGCAAAACCGGCAATGTATCTTCCAGCTTGGGATAACCAGCGGTAAAATAAACGGAGAGTATTCCGTTCTGTTTGGTTTCAAACAAATGATCTATTCTGTTCATGTCTTTCTTTTTATAGTTCGTAATAAAATGATGAAGCGCATCTGCGTCTTTGTGGGCGGGTTCGATCTCAAAACCACTGTTCAGGTCGATTCCGGCAAAGCGGGGATGATTAAACTCACACAGGGCGGATAAACTTTCGGCACGAAGTCCGCCGCTCAACAGAAAAGGCGTTTCGCCTTCGTAAGCGGATAACACGCTCCAATCGAACGACTGCCCGGAGCCACCATAGCCTTCGCATTTCGTATCGAACAGGAAGTAGTTAACACGTCCTTCATATTCCCGTGTTATGTCCAGATCGGCCACAGTTGCGACGGGTAATGCTTTTATTACGGCTAAGCCTCTTTTTTGCAGCGCGTAGCAGACGTCCGGAGATTCATTTCCATGCAATTGCAGGTAATCTAACTGATAAGCGTTTGCAATTTCCAACATCTGCTCATACGGCGCATTTACAAACACACCCACCTTTTTAATCGGTCGTCCGGCATGAGCAAGTCTGGCTTTCAGTTCGTCACTACCCTCAGCTACATAACGGGAAGAACGGGGATAAAAGATCAGTCCGACCCAGTCTACCCCTGTGGCAATAACGGAACGGATATTCTCCGGTTCTCTCATACCACAGACTTTAATAATCTTATCAGCAGTCATAAGCTATATCGTTTATCAATTGTTGTAATACCTCTCCGGGCTGTTCTCCACGCATAAATGTTTCGCCGATCAGAAATCCCCGGAACCCGGCAGCACGTAATCTTCGCAGCATGGCAGCATCTTTCAGTCCACTTTCGGAAATCAATAACGGATTCAGATCTTTTTGCTCGCTTATCGTCTGCATCTTCTCTGCCAGGCGGAACGAATTTTCCACATTCGTATGAAAGGAACCGAGATTGCGATTGTTCACACCCAGCATATCTACATCCTTGTTCAGGTGATTCAGTTCTTCTTCGCTATGCACTTCCAGCAATACTTCCAAATCAAGGCTATGTGCCAATCCGGCTAACTCGGCACATTCTCCGGGAGTCAACACTGCCGCAATCAGCAAGACGGCATCTGCCCCCATCACTTTCGCCTGATAGATCTGGTAAGGGTCGATAACAAAGTCTTTCCGCAAAAGCGGCAACCGAACCAAACCGCGTGCCGTCTGCAAATCACCCAGCGAACCACCGAAAAACACACCATCCGTCAGTACCGAACAAGCAGCGGCTCCCGCCGATTCGTATGCCGGAACCACATCCGGCACAGACGCTTTCGGATGTAACCAGCCTTTTGAAGGGGATTTACGTTTAAACTCGGCTATAATTCCCGAAGGGGAAGTCGCTAAAGAAGTACGCATAGAAACGGTAGGTCGTTCAATCCGTTCATTGCCCAGAGCAAGCAAGGTACTCAGGTTAACCGCTTGTTTCTGTCGATCTACTTCCACCCGCTTGTTCTCAATTATATGTTGTAATATATCTTTCATGATTCAACTATTTGCTGCTATAAATTTACGAAAAGTACCCAACGCCTGTCCGCTTTCCAGCGACTCACGTGCCTCAGCGATACAATCTTCTATCCTTTTCTCTGGACAAATAACCTGAATGGCAAAGGCGGCATTGGCAATCACACAGTTTTTTTGTGGTTCGGTGGCTGCATTACGCAATACGGTGTCGAATATTACTGCTGCGTCTTCCGGTGTGTCTCCTCCAAAAAGATCCGCCTCCCGACAACGGGCAAAGCCAAGTGATTCGGGCGAGTACACTTTTTCTTTTTCCGGCATCGCCACTTTAAACTCAGCGGTCAGCGAGATTTCATCATAACCATCCAGACTATGCACCACCGCAAAACGTGTCTCGCTCACCTGATACGTATAACTGTAAAGCCGCAACAACGGCAAACTATACACTCCCAACAGTTGATAAGTCGGAATCACAGGATTAACCAACGGTCCAAGCATATTGAAGAAACTGCGCACCCCCAGACTTCTACGTACCGGCGCCACCTCTTTCAATGCCGGATTAAACAGCGGCGCATGCAAATAAGCAATCCCTGAAACATCCATCGAGCGACGTAACCGGTCTACGTCACCGGTAAACTTCACCCCGTGATTTTCCATCACATTGCTGGCTCCACTCACCGAAGTAGCCCCGTAATTGCCATGCTTCACCACAGGATAACCTGCTCCGGCAACCACAAAACAAGCCGCGGTACTGACATTAAAGGTGTTTTTACCATCCCCTCCCGTCCCGACAATATCGATCGGTCGATACTCCGATAAATCCACCGGCACGCGCATATCCAGCAAAGCCTCCCGAAAACCGGAAAGTTCTTCCACTGAAATATTACGCATCAAAAAAACCGTAATAAGACTTGCCACCTGCGCATCATTGTACGCCCCGGAAGCAATCTCCTGCAATATCCGCCGCGCCTCATCCCGCCCCAGATATTGATGTTCAAATAATTTATATAATGTATCTTTCATTGTTTGTATCTAATTTATTTAAGTTCACCCCTCACCCAATTCTGAATAATTCGCTTTCCTTCGGGGGGAGTGGGGATGGATTCGGGGTAGAACCGGATGCCGCGCACATCGTGTGTCAGTTCTTTAATGTGGCGGCGAGGTCGATTGCTTTTTTCAGCGCGCCGAGTTTATTGTTGACTTCCTGCAGTTCGCGCTCATCGTTGCTTTTAGCTAAGATGCCGGCGCCTGCCTGATAATACAAAACATTGCCCCGACTCACGAAAGAACGGATCGTGATCGCCTGATTCAAGTCTCCATTGAGCCCCATAAAACCGATACAACCGCCGTATGCGCCGCGATTATGTTTTTCGATCTCTGTAATTAGCTGCATGGCTCTTACCTTGGGCGCGCCGCTAAGTGTTCCCGCGGGAAACGTATCGATATAGGTTTTTGCGGAATTACTGTCCGCGTTGATCTCGCCGCTGACACGTGAAACAAGATGGATCACATGGCTATAGTATTGCACTTCCTTGTAAAAGTCCACTTGCACATGGTGGGCGTTACGACTCAGATCATTCCGTGCCAGATCAACCAGCATCACATGCTCCGCATTTTCTTTCGGGTCTGCCAGCAATGCTTCTGTGCGCTCTTTATCCAACGCCATATCACCGGTACGAAAGGCTGTTCCCGCTATCGGGTCTATGCTGGCATGTCCGTTGGATACTTTGCAATGCGTTTCCGGCGAAGAACCAAAGATTCTGAATCCGCCAAAATCGAAATAGAATAAATAAGGCGAAGGATTAATACTGCGAAGCGCACGGTACACCTTAAAGTCGTCTCCTTTAAACGCCTGTTCAAACCGGCGGCTCAACACAATCTGGAGCACATCTCCACGCAAACAGTGCTGTATTCCTTTGCGTACCATGGCTTTATACTCTTCATCCGTAATCGACGACGTTTCTTCCCCGACAGGAAGGAAATTATAAGAAGCATAGTTTCGATTCTCTATCAGGGTTTCTATTTCACACAAGCTACTTTCCTCTCCGTCCTGCAACAATTCCACCAGCGTCATTTCATTTCGGAAATGATCAAAGATCAGCATGTATTTATATAGGATATAGAGCATATCGGGCGCGTCATTTTCCTCGTGATGTGCTTCCATCACCGGAACAGGTTCAAAATAGCGAACCGCATCAAAAGCCGTGTAACCGAAGAGTCCGCAAACCTCTTTCTCTTTTCCCTCTACCACAAAACGATTCAGAAAAGACGTGATACAAGCATCGACCGGTATATCCCGCACGACTTCGACCGAGGCATCGGGAAAAGTCATCGTACATTCGTCATTATTCACTCCGATACTGGCGACAGGGCGAAGAGCAATGTATGAAAGACTGTTTTCATCTCCATGAAAGTCGGAACTTTCCAGCAAGGCAGACTCCGGAAAAATATCGCGTACACGGAGATAGATACTTACAGGTGTATGCAAATCTCCAAGTAGTTTTTTACTGGTGGTATGATAAGTGTAGTTCATTTACTTTTCGTGTTAAAATAAGATATATAGGTTTCGATGTCTTTATCTCCACGTCCGGATACGGTCAGCACCACTAATTCATCCGGACGGAATGTTATTTTAGGCAAAGCGCCTAAGGCATGCGCACTTTCAAGCGCGGGAATAATCCCTTCCAGCCGGGTTAATTCAAAAGCAGCTTCAAGCGCCTCTTCGTCATCGACAGACAGTACTGTGGCACGCTTCTTCACAGCTAAGTTGGCATGAACCGGACCGATACCCGGATAATCCAATCCGGCAGAAATGGAGTACGGCTCTTCAATCTGTCCGTCTTCATTTTGCATAACCAGCGTTCGTGCGCCATGAATAATACCTTTGCGCCCCAGCTGAATGGTCGCTGCCGACTCACCGGAATCAATTCCCTTTCCACCTGCTTCGGCCAGGATAAGGCGAACCCGTTCGTCATCTATATAATGATAGATCGTTCCGGCGGCATTGCTTCCACCGCCTACACAGGCGATCAGCGTATCCGGATAAGCCCGGCTTTCTTTTTCCATTAACTGTTCCCGTATTTCTTCACTGATTACCGATTGCAAACGGGCTACCATATCCGGATAAGGATGCGGCCCTACGGTCGAACCGATGATATAAAACGTATTCGCAGGATGACAACACCAGTCACGTATCGCCTCGTTGGTCGCGTCTTTCAAGGTCATATTGCCGGAAGTAACGGGAACAACCGTGGCGCCGAGCATTTTCATCTTCTGTACATTCACCTGCTGGCGTTCTACATCCGTCTTGCCCATATACACAATACATTCCATATCCATCAGCGCGCAAACCGTCGCTGTGGCTACGCCATGTTGTCCGGCTCCCGTTTCGGCAATAATACGTGTCTTTCCCATCCGGCGAGCCAGCAGAATCTGTCCGATCGTATTATTGATCTTATGCGCGCCGGTATGATTCAGGTCTTCTCTTTTCAGATACATCTTACATCCATACTTCTCACTCAGTCTCCTCGCATAATAAAGCGGCGATGGTCTGCCTACATAATCACGTAAAAGCTGATCATATTCCGCTTTAAAGCTCTCACTTTCGATTACCTCCAGATAAGTTTCTTTCAGTACTTCCACACACCGGTGAAGAATTTCCGGAACATAAGCTCCACCAAACTCACCATAATACCCATTCTCATCTACCTGATACGTTTTCATCTGTTTTATCTATTTATTATT
>DAIPZX010000106.1:0-7228 GCA_036781995.1 Massilibacteroides sp.
TGCCTTCGTTCATTTTGGCATCGCCCAAAACGAACCAAAAGGCTAGTGCTGAGTTCCTCGCCGACCTGATTGTGACTTGTTAGCTAAAACAAATAAAACTCATACCTACGGTGTTCAGACAACATTTGTTTTTTAACGCTAACTACGTCAATCAGGTAACCCGGCTGCGTCACTGATGCACATCAGGCTTTCGCCCGACAAAGATAGCGGCATTCAGCTTCGCAGGCGAAAAGTTGGAATAATGAAATGCGATAGAAAACAAAAGGAAATCATCTAATAAAAGTATTCTTTTGTTTCAGCATTTCAGCAATGAAAACAGCCGAGAAGCGTAGCCGCAAAATGTCTTTTTGATTCCTTTTGAGACATTAGTCAAAAGGGATGTAAGGAATTTATAATTCCGCGCAGTTAACTAGAAACAAAAAACAATGAAGAAAATTCTTTTTGTATTTATCGGTATATCATTTTATATATGTGGAATTGCCCAAAACAGGCAGACCGCAGACAGTGCATATGTACGTCCTTTGATAGACATATTGATGGATATTGAAAAACAGTTCAATATAAAGATCAAGTACGATAAGAAAATGATTGACGGCAAGATGCTGAAACATGCGGACTGGCGTATCAAGCCATGGAGTGCCGAAGAATCATTAAATGCAGTTCTTGCTCCGTTCGATTACAAATTTGTGATGGATAACGGCAAGTATAAAATTAAGGATTTCGAATACGCAAGGTCAAACGAAGCGGAGGGAAAGAAGTTTCTGGATTATCTCGAAACACTTTATTCGGATAAAGAAAGCTGGGAGAAACGAAAAGCCGGAATCAAAGCATGCTTACCCAAAGCATTGCGATTGTCCCCTGTTCCTGCAAAACCAAACTCGAAAGTAATACTGACCTCAAAAAGAAAATACGAAGGTTATACAGTCGAAAATTTTGCGATAGAAACGCTTCCCGGTATTTATGTGACAGGCTCTGTTTACAAACCCGAAAAGATAAAAGGCAAATGCCCTGTGATGCTCAATCCTAACGGGCACTTCGGTAACGGGCGTTATCGTGAAGACCAACAGAAACGATGCGCTATGCAGGCACGAATGGGAATTATCTCAGCGAGTTGGGATATTTTTGCGTGGGGAGAAAGCCTGTTACAATTTGATGGGACACTTCACCGTCTGAGTGCGGCTAATACTATTCAGACTCTGAATACTTTGCGGGTTTTGGATTATCTGTTGTCTCTGAAAGAAGCAGACCACACACGAGTGGGTATAACAGGTGGTTCGGGCGGTGGCAGCATGACTATGATGATAGCAGCTATCGACGACCGTATTACTTTGAGTATTCCTGTTGTGATGTTATCTTCTTATTTTGTGGGGGGATGTCCGTGCGAAAGTGGTATGCCTGCGCATCTTTGCGGAAACAGGACAAACAATGCCGAAATCGCTGCAATGTTCGCCCCGAAACCTCAATTAGTACTTTCGGATGGAAAAGACTGGACACATGTTGTTCCCGAATTAGAGTACTCGTTTCTGAAAAGAACTTACGGATTTTATAATGCTGAGAATAATATCGAAAACGAGCATTTTCCGACCGAAGGACATGATTATGGATTGTCGAAACGTAAAGCGATGTACCGTTTTGTTGCTAAGCATTTCAATCTGGATTTGAATAAAATTATGGATAAAAACGGAGAATTTGACGAGTCGAAAGTAACCATTGAAAAAGAATCTCAAATGTACGTTTTTGGAGAAAAAGGCGAGCGGCTTCCTGCCAATGCCATAAAAGGTAAAGATGCCCTGTTGAAAGTTTTGAGAGATGTTGGAATTTTTTAATGTAGGGGCAGGGCTTGTCTCTGCCCGAAAGATTTACAATTAATAATTCGCTTATATAGAATAAAACCATGATAAAAAGAACCTCATTAATTCTCATATCTCTATTTGTTTTTGTGCAATTATCCGCACAAGACGATTTAAAACTCTGGTACGACAAACCTGCTTCTGACTGGAACAGTGCTTTGCCATTAGGTAACGGACGTTTGGGGGCAATGGTTTTCGGAACTCCTGCCGTAGAACATTTACAGTTAAATGAAGAAACCATTTGGGCAGGTTCACTCAATAGCAATGCCCATAAACTGGAAGATGGCGTATTGGAAAAAGTGCGGCAATTGATTTTTGAGGGGAAATATGTCGAAGCACAAGATCTGGCAACGGCAAAAATCATGTCTCCAAAAAATCATGGAATGCCTTACCAGACGATGGGAGACCTTTTCATATCGTTTCCCAATCATAATAAATATACGGATTATTACCGCGATTTGGATATCGGCAATGCGATAGCAAGTGTTTCGTATAAGGTGAACGGGGTGACTTATAAACGGGAGATGTTTACTTCTTTCACTGATCAGGCGATTATTGTAAGACTAACAGCCGATAAACCTAAAAGCATCACTTGTAATGTATTCCTGACTACTCCACAGGAAAAAGTAGAAAGAGCGATAGATGGTGACCAGCTTGTACTTACGGGGCTAACTCCCGCCCATGAAAAGCAAAGTGGAAAAGTTCAGTTGGAGACCCGTGTAAAGCCAAAGGTAAAAGGCGGGACATATACAACTTCTGATGATATTATCTCTATCGAAAATGCGGATGAAGTGATTTTATATATTGCCATAGCAACCAATTTTGTAAATTATAAAGATATTTCGGGAGATAAAACTCAGAAATGCAAACAATATATTTCGCAGTCTTTTGCGAATGATTATGAGAAAGCTAAAAAAGAGCATACAGCATTTTTCCGTCAGTATATGGACAGAATGTCGCTTGACTTGGGAAAAACCGAAGCATCTAACAAGCCTACTGATGTAAGAATTAAAGAATTCTCTGAGACTTTCGACCCCCAGCTGGCAGCGCTTTATTTCCAGTTCGGGCGTTACTTACTGATATCCTGCTCACAGCCTGATACGCAAGCGGCTAATTTGCAGGGAATATGGAATGACCGCTTCTTACCCTCATGGGATAGTAAATATACGTGTAACATCAATCTGGAAATGAACTATTGGCCCGCCGAAGTAACTAACCTTACCGAGATGCACGAGCCTATGTTGCAGCTGGTTCGCGAAGTAGCCGAAACAGGCGAACATACTGCAAAATTGATGTATAACACTCGCGGCTGGGTGCTTCATCATAATACGGATATCTGGCGGATAACAGGACCTGTAGACAGGGCAGCATCAGGTATGTGGCCGACAGGCGGTGCATGGGTGAGCCAGCACCTTTGGTACAGGTATTTGCAGACAGGAAACAAAGAATATTTGAAATCTATCTATCCTGTAATTCGGGGAGCAGCGATGTTCTTCAATGACTTTTTGATAGAAGAACCCCAACACGGCTGGTTGGTCGTATCACCTTCCAGTTCTCCCGAGAATACGCATTCGGGCAGTAAGAATAAAGCGACAATAAGCGCAGGAACAACCATGGATAATCAGTTGGTTTTTGACTTGTTCTCGAATGTGATTACCGCATCGGAAGTTTTGGGAATAGATAAAGATTTTTGTGATACACTCCGTATGAAGCGTGAGAAATTACCGCCTATGCAGGTCGGGCAGCATAATCAGTTGCAGGAATGGATGCACGATTGGGATTTACCCGACGATAAGCATCGCCACGTATCTCATTTATACGGATTATACCCCGGTAACCAGATATCTCCTGTAAGAACGCCCGAATTGTTCGAAGCAGCTAAAAACTCGCTTATTTATCGCGGCGATCCTTCCACAGGTTGGTCTATGGGTTGGAAAGTTTGCCTGTGGGCGAGACTGTTAGACGGAGACCATGCTTATAAGTTATTGACAAATCAACTGGACTTAGTTACCAACGAGAAAAAGAAAGGCGGAACGTACAGCAATATGTTCGATGCTCATCCTCCTTTTCAGATAGATGGGAACTTCGGATGTACCGCAGGTATTGCCGAAATGTTTATGCAGAGCCATGACGGTTTCATCCATCTGCTGCCTGCTCTTCCTTCGGTATGGAAGGATGGAAGTATCAAGGGACTGGTTGCTCGCGGAGGTTTTGTTATCGATATGGATTGGAAGGATGGAAAAGCAACCAACCTGACTATACAATCGCGTGAAGGAGGCAATTGCCGACTGAGGATTGGTGTTCCGTTGAAAGGTAACGGTATAAGGAAAGCTAAAGGAGAAAATCCGAATCCTTTGTTTGCTGTTCCCGAAATAAAAACTCCTTTGATTTCCGGTAAGGCTACCTTAAAAGTGAAAGAATTAAATCCGGATAAAAATACCTTGCTCTACGATTTAAAAACCGAGAAAGGGAAGACATATAATTTCAAAGTAAGTAACCAATAAAATATGGATGCATTTTATTCAAACGCAAAGACACAATGACACGAAGGTCTTAATTTAGATAAGCAAAATAAACTTTGCGCCATCGTGGCTTAGCGTTCATAATAATTTGGCAAGTAATATATTATAAACTCAAATTTATGAAAAAATACATAAAACTCTCTTTGATAGGTTGTTTCGGAATATTGTTATTCTTGAGTGCTTGTAAACAGGAACAAAAGAAAACCGAAGAAACCAAAGAAGATGACAGGTGGTCTGTAAGGATGGCTCAGTCCGAAATGGCACGTTTTCCCGAAGCATGGATGATAGAGAAAGCCAAATCTCCGCGATGGGGATATACACACGGATGCGTTGCCAAAGCGATGCTCGATATGTTCGATTATACGCAGGATAGCGTATATTTCAATTATGCCAGAGGTTATGCCGATACCCTGATTACACAAGACGGTCAGATAAAAACATACAGCATGGCTAAGTTTAATATTGACAATATTAATCCGGGTAAAATATTATTCCGCCTGTATAAATCGACAGGTGACCAAAGATATAAAACTGCTATAGATACACTTGTGACACAGATGAATATTCATCCGCGTACCAAAGAAGGCGGGTTCTGGCATAAGCAAATTTATCCGCATCAGATGTGGCTCGACGGTATCTATATGGCTTCGCCATTTTTAGCGGAATATGCCAAAGAATTCAATAAATCCGAAGTATTTGATGATGTAGTGAAGCAAATCAAGCTGATGGATAAAAATACCTATGATGCAGAGTCTGGCTTATTCTATCACGGTTGGGATGAAAGCAAAGAGCAAAAATGGGCGGATAAAACCACAGGACGGTCTCCTAATTTCTGGACAAGAAGTATCGGTTGGTATGCGATGGCTCTGCTGGATGTTTTGGATTATTTACCGCAGGAGCATGAAGGTCGAAAAGATATTCTGGAAATTATCGGCAGGGTGGCAAAAGGTATTATAAAGTGGCAGGATAAGAAAACAGGTGTATGGTATCAGGTGACAAACATGGGAGATAAGGAAGGTAATTATCTCGAATCATCGGGTTCGTCCATGCTTGTGTATTTCCTGTATAAAGCGATGAACAAGGGGTATATAAATCTGGAATATAAAGCTGCTGCCGATAAAGGCTTTGACGGATTGGTTAAGGAATTCATCAAAAAAGAAGCAGATGGAACCTATACCATTACCAATTGTTGTGCGGTTGCAGGTTTGGGTGGAGAGAAAAAATACCGTGACGGTTCGTTCGAATATTATATCAGTGAGCCTGTTATCGAAAACGATCCGAAATCTGTACCGACTTTCATTTGGGCGGCTATGGAGCATGAGAAAAATACTGCGAAATAAAACAGATAAGAATAATAAATAAGATATGAAAACATTCAGATTGAGTTTTTTATTAATAGCATTCTACTTGATAACTAACTCTATAAATGCTCAGGAAAGTTCGAACAAAATAGTAATTCCGTGGGAAAACGGAAAACTGAAAGTCAGTGACAATAAACGTTATCTTCAGCACGAAAACGGAAAACCATTCTTTTGGCTGGGAGAAACAGCATGGCTTTTGCCTTCCCGTTCCAATCGGGATGAAGTCGATTATTTCATGGCTGAAACCCGTAAAAACGGATATAATGTAGTTCAGATATCCACATTGCATAATATCCCTTCTATGAATGTGTACGGACATTGGGCATTGCCGAACGGTTTCGACTTCAAGAATATAGACAAAGCGGGTGAATACAATTACTGGCAGCATGTCGATTATATTGTGGAAAGAGCGCAGCGAAGCGGCATCTATATCGGTATTGTCTGCGTATGGGGAGGCCCTGTAAAATCGAAGCAAATATCGGTGGAAGATGCTAAGAAATACGGAAAATTCCTTGCCGAACGCTATAAAAAATATCCGAATATCATCTGGTTGATTGGCGGTGACGAACGTGGCGATGTAGAGCCCGAAGTTTGGCAGGCTCTGGCGACTACCATCAGAAGTATTGACTCTGACCACCTGATGACTTTCCACCCTCGCGGGCGTACAATTTCGACCACTTGGTTTAATAATGAACCGTGGCTCGATTTCAATATGTTCCAATCGGGACACCGTCGGTATAATCAGCGCAAGGGTGACGGAGATTATCCTATCGAAGAGAATACGGAAGAAGATAACTGGCGATTTGTGGAACGCAGCCTTGCGACTAATCCATTGAAACCTGTTTTGGATGGAGAACCTTCTTATGAAGATATTCCTCATGGATTACACGATGCAGACGAACGCCGCTGGCAGGCGGAAGATGTACGCCGTTATGCCTATTGGTCGGTATTTGCAGGTTCGTTCGGACATACTTACGGACATAATTCGACTATGCAGATGCTCCGTCCTGGTTATCAGGCCTCGTTCGGAGCTAAGAAGCCTTGGTGGGAAGCTATACACGACCTGGGTTGTCAGCAAATGAAATATCTTAAAAAACTGATACTGGCATTTCCTTTCTTCGACAGAATACCCGATCAGTCTGTGATTTCAAATGTGAACGGTACTCAGTATGAACGTGTGATTGCTACCCGCGGGAAAGACTATATTCTGGTTTACAATTATACCAATAGGATGACTGAAATCGATATGTCTAAAATTTCGGGCGCTAAGAAAAAAGCTTGGTGGTACAGTCCGGTTGATGGTTCCGTCAGTTATATCGGAGAATTCGATAACGGTAAGCAATCTTTTGCTCATGATTCGGGATATGGTTCTGGTAACGATTGGGTGCTTATCATTACGGATTCTAATGTGTCGTACGTAAAGGATAATCTGGAATAATTGACAATGGAAAATTGACAGTTGACAGTTTTTTGAAATCGAATTTATATATTATGA
>DAIPZX010000107.1:0-7181 GCA_036781995.1 Massilibacteroides sp.
TTCCAAATTATACTTAATAAAATTAGTAGAGAATAAATTCAAAACAGCTTCTAAGATTTTTGTAAGACGAAACAAGCTTTCTCGTTTTTATTTTTTACGTTTGCAATCAGACTAAAATAATTTGGAATAATTGGATAAAGTATTTTCCATACTTATATTTCTTGCTGTTGCATTCCAATCAACCGCATTGCCCGTAGCGGACAGGAAAAAAGATCTTTTATCTGCTCTCGACAACGAATCTGCATTAACCGAAAATGCAGACTCTATCATGCAATGTGTCATTTCGGCTGCTTCAAGGCATAAAAAAACCATCTCCAAATATGAGTCCGAAATATACATAAAAGGACGTACCGAGATTCTACAAAACAACGTATTGATTCGCCTGGCTCATCATATATTACCCGTCAACAGAAAAAACAGGGATATGCTGTTTGAAATGGTCAGCCTTTCCCAATACACCGCTCCCAATACATACAAACACGAAATCAAAGCAATTACCGGAAACAGCATTCCCAACCAGAAGAAACAGCAAGAGGCACTGAACTTCCTCAACATAAACTTGTACTCTTCTACTCTTTATCAGAACGAACTGCTGATGCCCATATCCCTAAACGCTTTTTCCTACTATAAATTCGAACTTACCGGGAGTGAACATTATAACGACCAAACAATCTATAAAATCCGCCTCACGCCTAAAATGGAGAGTCAGAAACTAGTTTCCGGATACATCTATATTCTGGATAAAGAATGGACAATCGACAAAATAGACATAAGCGGTCGTTATTCTTTTTCAGACTTCAACCTGGTCATGTCATATAGCCGGGAGGAGGGAAAATTCTTATTCCCCAAAAACACAGATCTTAAAATGAGGGTCAGCCTGCTCGGCAATGTGATTGAGACCTCCTATCATTCGAATTTCAAAGACAAGAAAGTAGAATGGGTTGAAAACAGGGACAACTCCAGAACAACAAAGTCACTCGACCTGACCAATCAGTATTCTGTTTCGAACAGGGATGTTCCAATCATCGGAGATTCTACATTCTGGAATACTTATCGTGACAATCCGCTATCTGCCGAAGAGACACAACTGTACCAAATGACCGCAATATCCGGATTGGCAAATGATACAGTGCGCTCAGCCAAATATCTCGAAATAACCGAAAATCTCACCGGATCAATTAATATGGATATGAAAAGCACCCAACTTCGTTATTCAGGGTTATTCAATCCGTCTCAGTTAGGCTACTCCAAGTTGAACGGGATTACTTACAAACAAAAACTTCGTTTCTCCAAAACATACAAAAACGATCAACAATTCCGTTTTCTTCCGGAAGCAGGTCTTATATTCAAAAGAAAAGAACTTTTTCTCAAACTCAGAACCGAATTTGAATATTATCCACAACGATTGGGAAACTTGAGTTTTTCTGTAGGCAACACATATCAAAGTTATTCGTCACTCTTCATGCAGGAAATTAAGGAACAGACGAAAGATTCTATTTTCAACTTTGAAAACATCGACCTTCCTTACTTTAAAACATATTTCGCTGATTTCCGACACAACATAGAGGTATTCCATGGGTTCCAACTATCTGCAGGACTCTCCTATTATCATCGCACACCTTCGAAAAAAAACCACCTGATAGACAACCCGGATATAGCAGAATTAGTCAATAAAGACTATAATGATTTCACGCCTGTCATCAGTGCTTCATACACGCCCAGAATGTATTACAGGATGATAGGGCATAAAAAAGAATATATGTATTCCAACTATCCGACAATAACGGCAGAGATAGCGCAAGGTATTCCGGGTGTATTAAGAAGCAATGGTGATTATTGCCGGATTGAGGTAAATGCACAGCAGGCTATCTCACTCGGTCTATCCCGAGAATTGAGCTATAACATCAGCGGCGGTCTATATACAGAACAAAAGTCGGTCTATTTTGCTGATTTCCGCTTCTTCGGGCAGAGCTTCTTTCCGGACAGATGGAGTGAAGAAATGGGAGGTAAGTTTCATTTGCTTAAGCGTGAGTGGTACAACGCCTCGGACAAATATGCGCAAGCGCACCTCATGTATGAAAGTCCTTTCATTTTACTGCATCTTTTTAAGAAAGGCATATCGAAATATGTACTATCTGAGCGCTTCTATTTCGGACAACTATGGACTCCTGTGCTAAACAGCTACACAGAAGTTGGCTACGGGATCGGTAACCACATCTTTAATATTGCCGGATTCGTCAGTTTCAGAGGAAAAGAATACCAGCGCTGCGGACTTCGTTTTGCCTTTGAATTATTCTAAAATTGAGAACGGACAACAATTATGCCTTTATTGCTTGACGAGGCCAATGCGTATTCTTGTAATGTGCCGGGTTGCACCACTACTTTTTTGAGCGAAGAAGAGGCATGGACAAAGGTCAGCCTGCCGGATTCCCATTTTGCAATACCTACGTGAGACACATCCAGCCCGGCTACCGAAGTGACAAAACAAAGCATATCTCCGTCTTTAATCCCTTCACGACAGGCTTCAATTCGGTCTTTCGGAATAAAATAATACAAACGGTTATTGACAGACTTTTCAATCGCAGCCATGTCAGCAATCAAGTCCGGATTGCCTTTCAGCAATTTGTATTTATCCGCATTACGACTCATAAAAAATAATTCCACAGGCAATGACTCTCCACCGATCTCTTTCGTAACATCTTCTACCAACCCTTTTTGGCTGTTCTCATATATCCAATCAGTAGTATAATGAAGTCGGCTGGCATATCCGGCAATCACTCCATTACGATAACGGAATTGCTTTAGGTTTTCACAAAAAGACTCAAAGGATGGACTTCCATCTACTATTGTTTTTGAAAGCGCAAATACCGTTTCCACGAATGTAGTACAATCCAATTCCCGCAAATTAATAACCAGACCTTCCGGGTCCTTTTCCAAAGTGGTTGCCACATAAGGAACATCCAGCAAGAACGCAGCCGTTGCCATAATTACTTCTTGCGATGTATAACCATCCGCTGTAATAGAATGTATATACCGGTCAAAAATTTCCCGGTCTTGTTCTACGACATACAACCTATCTCCGGTCGCCGAAACAAAAAAAGAACAGAGCAATGCAATGAATAAAAAAGTATAGAATTTCATGGTGTCATTTTTTAGTCGCTAATAAATCCTGCAATTTAAGCAATTCATCCCGGAATTGAGCAGCTTCGATAAACTCCAGTTTTTTAGCCGCTTCTGTCATTTGCTTGCGTGTGCGTTCAATCGCTTTTTCAAGTTGCGGACGCGTCATGTAATTAATTACCGGATCTGCCACAAGGCTTGGTTGCGGTTCAACATAGGCATATGGGTCAAGCGATAATGGTTCTTTCTCTGAGAGTAGAGAAGATGTATTGCGTTTTACCTGAGTCGGTGTTATGCCGTGCGCTTCGTTATACGCCAACTGTTTCTCACGTCTGCGGTTGGTTTCGTCTATCGTAAGTTGCATGCTTGCCGTAATTTTATCGGCATAGAAGATAACCTTCCCATTCACATTACGGGCTGCACGTCCGGCAGTTTGCGTCAACGAACGATGCGATCTGAGGAAACCTTCCTTGTCTGCATCCAATATGGCGACAAGCGAAACTTCGGGCAAATCCAGTCCTTCACGCAGCAGGTTTACCCCGATCAATACATCGAACATTCCTTTTCGCAAATCGTCCATAATCTGAATACGGTCGAGTGTTTCCACATCGCTGTGAATATAATTACAACGTACGCCCATTCGTCCAAGGTAAGCAGTCAGTTCTTCTGCCATACGTTTAGTCAGGGTAGTCACCAACACACGCTCGTCAATAGCAGAGCAGCGTTGTATTTCCTCCATCAAATCATCGATCTGATTCATTGTTGGACGGATATCAATCACCGGATCAAGAAGTCCGGTAGGTCTGATTACCTGATCTACAATTACGCCTTCACTCTTTTCCAATTCAAAATCAGCCGGTGTTGCGCTGACATAAATTGCGCAATGAATCAATGACTCAAATTCTTCAAAGGTAAGCGGGCGATTGTCTGTTGCCGCCGGAAGGCGGAATCCGTATTCTACCAGATTTTGCTTTCTCGAACGGTCTCCTCCATACATGGCGCGTATCTGAGGAATGGTTACGTGGCTTTCATCAACAACCAGCATAAAATCTTTCGGAAAATAATCCAGCAAACAGTAAGGACGCTCGCCGGCTTGACGTCCGTCAAAATAACGGGAATAATTTTCAATACCGGAGCAATGCCCCAACTCCCGGATCATTTCAAGATCAAACGTAACCCGCTCATAGAGACGCTTAGCCTCAAAATGCTTTCCGATAGACTTAAGGTATTCCACTTGCGTTCCCAAATCCACATCAATCTGTCCGATCGCATTGTTCAGTTGCTCCTGAGTCGTGACAAACAAATTGGTCGGATAGATATTCAACTCGTTCTGTTCATCAATCTCCCGTCCCGTATCCGGTTCAAAAGTAGAGATTCGCTCGATTTCATCTCCCCAGAATTCTATGCGATAAGCCATTCCATCAAACGTTTCAATGGCAGGAAAGATATCTACCGTATCCCCATTCACTCGAAATGTGCCCCGGCGAAATTCAATTTTATCATTGACATATAAAGCACCCACAAGTCGGCGTATCATCTCATCGCGGTCTATTTTCATTCCCGTTTCCAGATGTACCACTTTCTCGGCAAACGCACTTGGGTCTGCCATACCATACAGGCAGGAAACAGAAGAAACTACGATCACATCCTTGCGCCCGGACAGTAAAGACGCCGTCGCACGCAAACGAAGTTTGTCAATTTCGTCATTAATAGCGAGATCTTTTTCTATATAAGTATCCGTAGTAGGAAGATAAGCCTCCGGTTGGTAATAATCATAGTACGAAACAAAATACTCGACCGCGTTATTGGGGAAGAAAGCCTTAAATTCACTATAAAGCTGAGCCGCCAACGTTTTATTATGGCTAAGAATCAGCGTCGGGCGCTGTACTTGTTCGATTACATTCGCGATCGTAAAAGTTTTACCCGAACCGGTAACACCCAGCAGGGTTTGAAAAGGTACTCCGCTAAGCAAACCTTCCGCCAGGGCGGCAATAGCCTCCGGCTGATCACCGGTAGGCTTAAACGGAGAAGATAATTCAAAATTCATTCTTTAATTCTCGTTATCAACGGGCATAACGATCCAAAGGATAAAATAAGCAATTACACCCGAAAATACAGTAAATACAGAAAGTAAAATATAACCGACACGTACGAGCGTCGGGTCTACATTAAAATAATGAGCAATGCCTCCACAAACACCACCGATCATTTTGTCTTTCAAAGATCGGCTTAACCTTTTACGCGTTTCCATATACTTTCTTTATTAAAGGATAAATAAAGGATAATTAATTGAATCAAAAATAAGGAATTCTCCTGATATTACAAATAAAGAGCCACCTTATTTCTGTCCGTTTCGACCGTTTCAAACTCAGAAGTAACAGCACTGCTTCCCATAGGGACCCGTTCTTTGCGATAGACCATTTTACTCTGCACCACACTACGTGCGGATGTATGAAACTCGGTTGCTCCGGTCTCCGCTTCGATACGTGAGATATTATCCTCACGCACACCACAACCGGGCATAACGATTATTCTCCCGGCAGCTTGCTTAACCAGCTTCGCCAATAAAGGAATACCTGTCACCGCGTCTTTTTCCTGACCGGAAGTCAACACCCGGTCACAACCGGCTTCTATCAGTTGCTCGAGCGCGACAAAGGGATTACGACAAACATCAAACGCACGATGGAAAGTAACCGACAGCGGCTTGGAGGCGTCTACCAAACGCTTCAATAATTTCACGTCAATATCCCCTTCTGCCGTAAGGCAACCAAAAACGACCCCATGCACATCCAATTCCTTAGCCATTTCAATATCATACAACATGGCGTTTACCTCAGCCGGAGTATATAGAAAATCACCTCCGCGGGGACGTATGATTATATTGATATCAATTTCTGAAGTCAACTCCTGTGCTGTTCTCACTTCTCCATAACTGGGCGTAGTGCCGCCTTCCGGAATCCCGGCACATAACTCCACACGCGTAGCGCCTCCGGCTTCTGCTTCCACACAGCTCTGAGCCGAGTTGGCACAGATTTCAATAATTCTTTTCTTTAACATAGTTCTTATTTGTTTTGCGTTTCTTATAATATTTATACAACCTCCACCAAAAAACAGCCATCAGACTGCCAAATAAAATACCCACTACCACATCTATCGGATAATGTTTCCCTACATAGATACGGCTATAGGCTACAAGGAATGCCCATGAAACCACGCTAATAGTAAACCATTTCTTCCCGACTGCTAATGCAGCGAATATCGCCAAGGCAAAAGAACTGGAAGAATGAGCCGAAAAAAAACTGTAGCTGGCGTCAAACTTTTCTATCGCGTGAATGATATCCGTAAAAGCTGTTTCATGAATCGGTCGCGGACGTTCAACAAGCACTTTTACCAGCTGATTAAACAAATTAGTCGAAACTACAGCCAGAAACAAAAAACAAGCGGCAACCCAACGTATTTCCTTCGATTTCACATATAAAACATAGCAAAAAATCAGGCAAGCAATCACCCCCCAGGATGTATACGAGCTAAAAAACAACATAACCGGATCTACCGACTCCGCATGCTGTCCGTTTATTCCCAAAAACAATCGTTTATCAAAATCAATAATCCAATGCATAGCTCTTTATAAAAACAGACCGCAAGATACGAACTTCTATTTAATGTTCTGTTTTAATTGTATTCAGTCTGTAAAGAATGGGGGGAAATTGTATATTTGTTTGACAAAAAGAAGTTTTTTATGTTAGTAACTTATATATATCATAGCTGTTATCTTTTAGAGACAGAGAAGTGCAACCTGGTTTTTGATTATTTCAAGGATAGTGGAGACAAACCCGGAGAAGGAATCATACATGATCGGATACTGACTGATGAGAAGCCATTATACGTGCTATCATCGCACTTCCATCCGGATCACTTCAACCGGGATATTCTTTTATGGAAATCTGAAAAGAAAAATACAATTTATATTTTCTCAAAGGATATCCTTGAACATCATAAAGCAAGAGTTGGTGATGCTATTTATCTGGAGAAAGGAGAGGCGTTTAAAGACGATTTTCTGT
>DAIPZX010000108.1:0-7172 GCA_036781995.1 Massilibacteroides sp.
AGCCGATAGCCAGATGAAAACCAAGTCCGTCTTTGAATCTTGGTATATTATAATACCCTCGCTTGCCTGTATCATAGGGCAGGTGAAGCCCCATGCCAACGTCAAAGCGCGCTACTAAAAAGTCCATATCGTAACGGAAACCCACTCCCGTACCCAAGGCCAGGTCTTTGAGGAAACCGGCATCCGAGATATGACCGCCCGGCCGATTCGGGTCTTTTCTCAGCAACCAGACATTGCCGGCATCAAGAAACAGGGCGCCATGCAAATCGCCCATTAAGCGGAAGCGGTATTCCAGATTTGCTTCAAATTTAATATCGCCCGTCTGATCAATATAGGCATAGCGGTTTTCTTTGTCCGGCGCAAACCGTCCCGGTCCGATACTGCGAATCGTAAAGGCGCGAAGACTGTTTGATCCTCCCACGTAAAACTGCTCGCTATAAGGAGACACCCGCATATTTCCATAGCTGTATATAACCCCTCCCATAACGCGGCCTACCAAAGATTGATTCCGGTCTATACGCCGGTTGTATCTCAATTCATTGGTCAGTTTAATAAATTGGGCATACGGGCTTCCGAGAATTTTCTTTTCTCTCTCGCCGAATTTTCTTCCACGCAACGCATAGCCCCCGGAAATAAGATTGCCGGCTTCGGTCACCGCTGCTTCCCACCAGATACGATCTCCGCGGAATTTCCTGACGGGACTATCAAATGTATACGCGTAATGAATAGCCGGGATAAACTGATCTTGCAGGCTTTGTCGAAGAGCCGGATTGGCTCCCGCCAATTCATTAAACGCATCGGTAGGATCTCTCAGTTTGTTATAAGACAAGCGAAACGGACTGATTACGTGCAGACTATTCCGGGTGGGGCGGTATTCATAAACCAAGCTTCCGCCGAATGACAGCATTTTGAAAAAACCTGCCCGATTCAGCTGATTGCCGCTCAGCCGAAAGGTCGTGGTAGAATAGTTGTCTAAGCCCTTATACAGCAAACCGGGGAAAACAACACGGGGAAAGGTCAACGCCAGGCTGGCGCCGTATTCATAACTATTGATAGCTCCGCCCGCGTTATCGATACGCCTGCCCGTTTGCCATTCGTACGAGCCGTTCACACTTCCCGTAAGCGACTCGCCGCCCCCGAACAGGTTGCGTTTCGTCAGACTGAAAACCGCGCCCGGTCCCATCTGATTATTACTTTTATTCTTAAAATTGAATTCCAGTTCGCCGTCTAACGGATAATCATAGACGGTATTAATCCGCAGGTCTAATGTATCACAGCGGCGTGACGTATCACGCGGCGCATAGTGCATATCCGTATAACGGAAGATACCCAGTTTGGCAAATGATTCTCGCGTGCGATCCTGTCTGCGTTCGGAATAATAGCTGCCGACTTTAAACTGCAACATGCGATAAAGCACCGTAGGGCGCACCCGCAGTTTTCCTTCGTAATAGATCATCAGGTCTTTATAGCGCAGCGAGTCTGTGGGCCGTTCATTATTGTAGCCGTAAAGCGAAACAGAAACGCTCCCGACCTTCCAGGGTTTAAGTGCATTGCGAGGCATTGACGCGTTACGCATCACCCGCAGCGAGACCTTTCCGGGAACAATTGTCGTGTCTGCCTGATAAACGATATGATCCGGGCGGAAGTAATAATAACCTTCATTACGGAGCAAAGTAGAAACACGTTGCCGCTCCGCCTCCAGACTCATCACATTAAAATTGTCTCCCGGCCGAATAAGCTGCCGGTGCTGATACATCTGCATAATCGTATCCGCGCGGTGCCTGAAACGAATATGGCGGATATCGTCATAGGTGTACGCCTGATTCAGCACAATGCTATAATTAATGCCGGCTTTGAGGGAGTCTTTCTTGTCGGGCACAATTTCATAAGAAGCTGTTCCGTTAAAAAAACCGTGCTCATTCAAGAGGTTTTTGGCAATACGCGTGCGTACTTCCGGATTGACCGTTTCGATAAGAACGGGTTTAGAACCGAGCGTTTCCAATATCCATTTATTCACTGCTCCCTTTTTATTCACAAAAGCATTATACACCCAAAGTCCGAACGGGAAAGGAGTGCGCACGCTCGAACTGCCCAGAAAAGCATTATTCGGCGCATAAGCCAAAGCCGCTTCAATCTCTTCTTTAGCATCTTCGCTTGCCTTGCTGTTTTCGGCATCTTCAAACGTGAGATTCTTTATACCGGTATACAACACCTCTCCCTCCTCCAAATGCCGCGTGGTATAGCAAGAAGCTAAAGAAGCAGCCATCAGGCACAGCATGATCCGTTTTATCAGCATCGCTTTCATTCCGCCTCCTCCTCTACAACAGGTTGCACTTTCTTTTTCCTGAAATCAAACAGTTCGGAGAGGCGAACCATGCGGCGCTTCAGCACGATACCCGCGCCCGTTTCGATAATCTCTCCTTCGAGCAAGCTTTCATAATTCTTGTTATGGAACAGTTTGACGTAACGGCTGCCTCCCTCATCCAAGCGATATTCAATAGAAACATTATCAATGAAATTATCCGCCTGCGTCTGTTCAACGTTATCCCCGGAAGACAGACGCCCTCCAACCACAATACGTATCCGGTCGTTGTAGAATCGTTTGGCAAACCGGAAAGAATAGTCTGTCCGGTTTCCTTCTGATGAATCATAATTTTCCATACCAAAAGAGATATCCACTGTTTTAAGCGCGCTTCCGGCGATACTGTTTATTTCGTTCTGCAAGAAACTATTCAAAGCCGATCCCATATTCAGTCCCGCGCCCAAACTATTCCCATCCACATACATGCCGGTTACCAATAAACCAACCGCCAACTTGCGCCGTTCTTCCGGTCCTTTTCTCGTCAGTTCACTTTGCATTCCCATATCTTCAGGGGCATCTAATGTAAAATCAAGCGCCATATTTTCCAAGGTCTGCTGCACCTTGATCCCGACATCAAAGTTGATCACGCGAGACGACTGTCCTTCAGGCGCAACAGACGTCCGCACACGTTCGGTCGCCGTCATATTCAAACGCGGATTCATCATATCGCCGCTCCATTCCACATAACTGCCTTCCTTAATGGTAAAGTTCTTGGCAGAAACAATCGGCAATTCATACCGAACGGTTCCTCCGGTCAGCGTATAGCGTCCGTTAAATAACATATCGCCTAACGGCGTATATTGAAATACCAAGTCGCCCCCACCTTCCAATTCCACATAACTGGAACGGTCGGGCGTTAGATCCACGGTCATTTGCACAGCCGGGTCAACTCTGATTCCCAACTGTATATCCAGTCCGCCTGTCGCTATTCCCGCGATTCTCCCCCTTTTTCGGAAAAGCGTATCTTCAAAAGACACAAAAGTGACCAAGCCATCCAGACGATCCTGCACCGTAAGCGGAGATTCGGCCATGACATAAGTCACATCCGTATTGCTCAAAACACGCAAGCTGCCGCGCATCTTCAGCGCATTCAAAGGCCCGTCCAGCGTTGAGTTCATATTTACGAAGAGTTTCCCGTAAACAAGGCTTTCCTTGTTACGCCTCACATCTAAGAGTTGGAGGTTGCTCGCGTTCATAGTCAGCCGGGTCATCATCCCGGGATCATTCAGGTTAATCGTTCCATCCAGGACAAACGGATTTTCTCCGACAGCATACACCTTGTATTTATTGAACGACAGCAAATTATCCTTTATCTCGACCGGCTTATTCTCAAAACGATAGGTTGATGCCGCCGCCGACACATACACCGAGACACTATCCGTTTGTATGGCTCCGTTCAACAAAGGAGATTCGGCAGATCCGCTGACGGACAGATTACCGTTGAGCACGCCGGCCAACGCAGCCATCTTATCCGGTATAAAAGGAGAAAACATAGCCAACGGAAGATCTATAACATGAACTTCTCCATCTATTTTATCTTTTTTTCCGGCAGTATACAGGGCTGTCAGGTTCGAAATCTCCTCCCGGTCACGGTAGAAGTGCATATCCACCTGAGCGTTCGTCTGATCTAATGGAAGATAAACACCATTAATCATTAATTCACCAACACGTCCGCCTTCATAAAGCAAGTTATCAACATTCATATCCGCCACCAACATGTAGGAACTGTCAATCGGCGCATACTGAAAATCGGCATTCAACAATCCTTTCAGCTCCGGCATGAACGAAAAACCTTTTGAGATCACTTCCAGGTCAATCTGGCTGAGTTCCGTATGCAATTCAGTCATGGGCGCATCCTCCGGCATGGAATGTATCCACAATGAGGCATTATTATTCCCGGTAAGCCTTAAATCGGCATCAATGTTTTTCGGATTTTTAATATGAACGTAATTGTTTTCATTCAGCACAAAAGGATGAAAAAACAAAGTCGGCCGTTCAGGGTAAAGGCTTACACGCATTCCTTCTTCCACTTTATCCGCGCGTATTCCGATGTCCAAACCGGTTTCTCCACGCTGGTCTTTGTAATAAAATTCGGCATCGACATAGCTCGGACGCATCTTACCGCGGACACCTCCGGCAAAGGCCTCCTGGTTCAGGTATTTCTTTTTAATCACGTCTGCATGATACAGCAAGCCCAACGTATCTTGCCGCACAGCCATCCGGACTGTATCAATCAGCATACTGTCCCGAATAATCGTATAAACACCGGCGTCCAAACGCATGCCATCTTCAGGAGAAGTAGACGCGACCATATCCATACCGGCAAAAGACATCCCCAGGAAATATTGCAGTATATTATAAACAGGATTGTCTTTCCGCGCGTGAACAGTCAGTTCCATTTCCGGCAAATCCGGACGCAGTATTTCCACATTAATGGTAGAATCCTGCTCTAATTGTTTCTGAATATTATTTTGCGCCTGAAGCAATTTATCCTGCATGGTCATCAGATCCGACGTTCCGGTCAGCATGATCTCCAAATCACCGGCATGGAAGGAGATGCCGGTTGTATCGGGATTGCTGCGAGCGTGCAGCGTAAGTGTTTTGGGGCTAAATTTCCGGGTGCCTGTTTTCATCTCCCAGTTTCCGAGTGTCACATCCAACGAATGGTCTTTCTTGAAATCGGATTGAAACTCCGTAAACAGCTGGAAAGAGGTAGAAAAAGGATTTCCGGTCAGACGCAGTCCGTGCATATCTATACTTTCCACATCAGCAATCAACATACCTCCCAATTCATCCTTTTGCAACATCCCGGATAAGTTCAGTTGCATTTTCGCCAAGGGATAACGGCTGTCTAACAAAACATCAAACTGATGTTCTTTAAACGAGCCTTTCAACGACACATCCGATACAGAGGCCGTGCCATAACGAATATCCGTAATCTCCCCATCCAATTCAACAGTCGTTCGTTTGGAATAGAGATCTGTGCCCTGCCCTTTCACTTCCATATCGGCAGTCAGCCAAAACAAGGAATCTTGCGGCATAAAATGAACGGGCTCGAGACTATCCACTTTGAATACGGCTTCGTAAGCCTCATTTTTCAGGTCATAGCCGGCAGTAAGCGCTATCTTCCCGGCGCTTTCGGTCAGCAGAACATCAGCCGTATACGCCCGATCCTTCAGATCGGCATGGCCGGTCAGCTTCATTCCTTCGGGCAAACGGAATCGCTCTTTTACTTCGGCAGCAAACAAGTCTAAGAGAAAATTCAAATTGTCGGCAGAAGCCTGAAGGTTCAGCGCGCCCGAACGGGAAAGGCTGTCTGTTATATGCTCCAATTGACCGGACACCGCCATTACAAACGCACTATCCAACGCGATTTTAGCCTGCTGTATAGTTAAAGAAGACAAATTACCCTCAACACCAACCGTAAATTTCAGATCCCGGTTGGGATAGGCTACCATAAAAGGAGACGTTTGAGGGATACCCGAAAAGATCAACACATCCTGTTTGCCGACAAAAGCGGAGAATAACCCCCGCAACTTACCGGCAGCCTGCTCTTCCAAGGCATTCCAAGGCACCGTAGCGAGCAAACGAGCTTCCGAATGAGGTGTTTTCAATAAGATTTCCGGAATTATAATGGAAGCGGTATCCGCCTGAATCGATCCTGTCAGTGAAGAGACTTCTAAACCGGAACGTTCTTTCAACCGGAAACTACTGATCTTCGCATTCATCTCCCTACCTTTATACCGAATCGAATCGAAGGAGAAGCCCACATCCGTCAACGCGATATGTGAAGCGTCAAAACCGGCTTGCGGTGTTTCTTCGTCCGCATCAAAGTTTAAGGATGAATTAGTCAGGCTGAAATGCGCTATGGCATAGTGTTCTTCTTTCAAGTCAATTACGCCTTGCGTCAGGATAGCCTTCGATAGAAAAGAAGCAACACGGGATGAATCCGCGTTGGTCTCAAAAGAAAAGGCTACATCATCAACCAACAGCTTCGTCAAGCCAATCCGCCAGTTTACAGGGCTGCTCGTTGTGTCTTCTTCCTGCTTTTCGGTTAATGCCAGACTCAGATCCGACTTAGAAAATTCGATGAGATCCAGAACGGCGGTTTCCGTATTCAGATTAATATGTTCGGCTTTAACAAACAGATAGCCAATCTCTCCCTTCAGGATCATTCCGTCTACCAGATCCCGCGTGTTTAAAGACGCGTTTTTCAAACTAACGCCATGGATGGAGATTTCTTTTTTCAATAAGGGAAGAGGCTGCACGGAAACAGATATATCCTGCACAGACAGTAAGGTATCTGATGAAGCTGTGCAGACTTCCACACCACGAACAGAAAGATTAAGCGGAAAAGACAGCCGGACGCGGTCTATCGAAATCAACATGCTTGTTGCTTCCGAGGCGTAGTTTGTTGCCTTTTTGACGGCAAAATTCTGAATCGCAGGCACATAAAGAAGCAATGAGACGGTCAATACCAAAACAATTGGCACTAAACAGACAATTCCGATCATTTTCACCCACCGATTCATGCTCATCCGCGATTCTTTCCTTATTTGAGAACGTCAAAAAAAACATCTAAAAAAGAAGCAAAACAGCTTCTTAATAATGGGCAAAAATAGAAAGAATAACCATACTACACCCGATTTTAACGACCAATCTCCATCTTGTTTTATCTAAAAACAAGAATCAACCCCCAAATACAGGCAATAACAAGTATGATCCTTAACACAAAAAACGCAGACATGATTATTTTGGCAGTCTTCGGACTTACAGTATATTTAGGCTCTTTATATTTTCTTTCCTTTTT
>DAIPZX010000109.1:0-7164 GCA_036781995.1 Massilibacteroides sp.
TTTCTTTAATTTTAATTTTTTTAAAGCCTTTGCCTTCCTGATTATTTGTTGACCCACAGCTTTCTTTTGCAGTGAAAAAATAGAATAATATCCCTATGAACAAAAAGCACAGCCTATGATTTTAATACTCTTTCGTTTGTTTTGTCAAACCGGTTGTGCTTTAAAAAAACAAAAAAAAGAGAGAGTAGCCAATCAAGGATACTCTCTCTTCTTGTTTATAGCTTTGAAAAGCTATTCGATAACCTTAAAGTAATCTTTTTGCGTTATTTAGCCCAGAACAGCTTGGCATAGTAGTCGTCTTTTCCTCCCATTGCCTGGATTTGAGCTTTGTAATTATCTGTATTGTAGTCGCGCTCTGCATCCGGATAGATTATTCTGTTCGGAGGTGTAGGCAATACGTTTGCTTTGTCGTCTTTAGAGATGTACAATTGCGGATAACCAGTACGGCGTATTTCATTCCATGCTTGCGCACCTTGCAAATATCCGAAGTTGAGCCATTTCTGTGTTGCGATCGCTTCTTCCTTATTCGCCGCGGCATTCCAGATTGCTTTGGCATAGGTGGCGATTTCGCTTTCGGCAGGCATTTCGTATTTTTTGATAGGCGATTCCGTTAGGAATGTGTTGAGAGATGTTGCGTTGAGGTCGTAATAGAATTTGGTGGATTCAAGTATTCCGTTTACAAACGCTTCTTCTGCATTACCGTTTGCCCATCCTTTCTGATACGCTTCAGCTTTGATGAAATAAACTTCGGCTGCCGTAATGATAGGACTTTTCAGATTTCTGTTAAAGATGAAAGTCGTAGAGTCTATCTGTGCGTATGCTTGATATGCCACAGTCGTATTGGCTGTATTTGTTTGTTGTGTAGCATAAGCATCATGAGGAGAAAGTCCGACGTATTCTTTTTTCGCATTTGTTGAATACATGATCTGCAAACGAGGGTCGTTCTGACCTACTGTCTTTTCTGTCAACATAACATCGATCATTGTCTGGCTTGCAAATCTATGATCTTTAAAACCATCTCTGAAACCATCGCCAAAGTTTATTCCGGCAGGGTCTCCTGTGGAGGATTCTCCCGAATCGTCAGACAGCGCGATGATGTTATTGCTGAATCCGTCTACCAAAGAATAATTGCCATCAATAAGTTCTTTGATTACTCGTTTCCCTTCTTCCGCTAACTCTCCCTGAGATGCTACACGCATAGCTAAACGCAAACGAAGAGAATTACAATACTTGATCCATTTGTTCAGATCACCATTGTTGATGAAATCCTGACTTTCCAATCCCGTTGTTGATATGTTGCCTGTCAACTTTGTATGAATAGCGCCTAAATTGTCAAGCATCATTTTATACAGATTAGTTGCACTGTCGTAACTTGGGTAGGATTGAGATAAATTACCTGTTACGGTAAGCATGCCTGCTTCGTAATAAGGAACGTCTCCAAATACGTCTATCAGTTGTGATAAATGATCATAGACATAAATTTCAGCTAAGAGATAAAAAATTAAATTAACCTCTTTTTGTGCATCCGGTAGTTTTTCGTAATTCGCCTGTAATTCGCGGAATTGTGTCAACACATTGTAGAAATTATCCCATCTGCCTTCTGTGTAACGATTGATAAGCGTGTATCTGTCGCCTTCTACATTGGTGAATCCTATCGTTTGCGCATATTTTGAAAGACCTCCGTTTTCCCAGGTAAACATGCGCCAATAAGAGTTGTAAGTGAAATTAGCTCCGGTATAAAATACACCTGTCATGAGTTTGTCGCATGCTGCTGAGCTTGTTTTGCTTGGGTCTTTGTATTTATCCGTATAATCGTCGTCGGCACAAGCGGTGAGGCCGCAGATCACCGCTAATCCTATTAGTAATGAATATATCTTTTTCATATTTTGTTTTTTTATAATTAAACCTTTCTAAATTAGAAGCCGGCACGCAACGTGATACCAAATGAACGAGTTGTTGCGGTTGAACCTCCAAGTTGTGTTTGGCCAATCCAGTTTGTCGCATCCGATGCTTCTGCGTCAAAAGCAGGCATGTTTTTGTAGATGTAAAAAGGATTACGAGCAAAAACAGAAACCTGTAAGTTCTTGCACATGAATTTAGAAAGAAGAGAACTTGGTAAATTATAACCTAAAGAGATTTCACGAACCTTTACGTAGGTGTTATCAAACACTGAATGTGAATAATATCTGCGTGAAGTTGCTCCCCAACCGTATGTGCTGTTATACCAGTAATCGGATCCGACTATAATGTCATTAGGGGTTCCATCTTCTTTTACACCGTCAAGGATCATACCATTATCATATACTTTTTCGCCATTAGGGCCTGCCGTAGCTGTGGTTGGGATGTAATTTTTGTTGTCTGGGGTCAGATAGTATGACAAACCACCATGCGCAGCGTCACGATAAGACATTGATTCAATTAAAGAACCGCGGCTCATCATATATTGGTAAGGAGTATTCATTACTGCCCCTCCGACTTTGAAGTCTAAAGACGCGTCTAAGAAGAAGCTTTTGTAGCTTAAAGAGGAAGCAAAACCTCCGGTGAATTTAGGCATAGCATTGCCTACTTTTACCATCTCGTCAGTTACTTTATAAAATCCGTCTTCTGCAACAATCTTATTGCCGTTTTCATCTGTTGCCGGAGCATATGCGTAAATATCTCCCATCGGACGACCTACTTCAGAAATCATTTTGGCAGCGCCATCCAGTTCCCAATGTGTGATAGAAGAAACACCGTCTGATAGTTTGGCCACTTTGTTTTTGTACAAGGAAATATTACCGCGAATTTCCCAGTCCCAATCTTTGTTACGAATCGGCGTGCCGTAAACGGATAATTCAAAGCCTTTGTTTTGTAGCTCACCCACATTCATCAAAATACTTTTACCTCCGATTGATCCCGGAATTGTTGTTTCCAGAATCTGGTCTTTAATAGAGTTTGTGTATAGGGAAATGTCGAAACCTAAGCGGTTGTTAAAGAATTTATTTTCTATACCTAATTCCCATTCGTGTTTTTCCTCAGGTCTGATACCGTCATTACCTACATTCACGCTTACAGTATTATAGATATAACCGCTTGTGCTGTTCTGAGCATAAGCTTGATTGGCTTTGTAAATATCAGGAGCATTACCTACGATACCATAAGAAAGGCGTACTTTACCATAGTCAAACCACGAAGGAAGTTGCTCTTTGAATAACTCAGAGTAAACGATGCTGGCATTTGCCGAAGGATAGAAGAAAGAGTTGTTGTTTTTTGCCAAAGTCGAAATTTTTTCCTGACGGGCAGTTCCTTCTAAGTAAGCCCAGTTGCCATAAGACAAACTTACTGTGCCGAACCAAGCCGTTTTGATGAACTCTTTTTTCGTCATGCTCGTGTTTTTGATACCCTTGCTGGCATTCAGGTGGAACCAGTTTTCGACAGACAGCCCTTGTGTTGTGCCAACCGAAGTGATATCTGTAGATTCTCCTCTACCTTGCCAACCCGCAACTGCGCTAAAATTAATTTTCTCAGTCAGGTCTTTGTCATAGCTTAACATGAAATCTCCGTAAACGGTCTGATAGCGTCTGTTGGTTAAACCATAGTATCCTGAAGGTGAACTAACCAAATAAGACTGTTCCGAATTTTCTTTACTTTCAGATTTTTCAGTTGTATAATCTGTCGCAATGCTTCCTTTCAGAATTAATCCGTCAATGATTTGCCAGCTTGGAGCTATTCTTGCGATCAAACGGTTGGATGTTTCTAATTGTTCTTTTGCATAGATATTCCAGAAATACTCGTCATTCAACGCGCTGATAGCCGGCGACCATTCGTATCCCTCTTCCGGAGTTAAATGAGAATAATTAGAATAGATCTGATTTCTATATCCCAAACTGGTGATCACCGAGTTTCTGAAATAGTTTAAATCATCAAACGCGCTGAACATACCGCCAAAGTTATTGGTCAAACGGTTGATACGGTACGGACGGTTCTTGATGTCCTGAATAATGTAGTTCGCGCTATAGTCTACTTTCAATGCTTTGGAGATGTTATGAGATCCCGTCAGGTTAAAATTATGTTTGCTATAGCTTGAATTGTACTGTGTCGGCTGATTGTCGGTATACGTATAAGATAAACGCGTATTTCCTTTATCCGTACCATTTGTAATCGCCACATTGTATTGTTGGTTGAATCCGGTACGGAAGATTTCACTCCACGGATTGGCTGAATAAGCCCGGTATGGACGAATAGTACCATCATAATACAAAATATCGCTGCCATCGAATCTCGGTCCGAACTGTCCGGTGGCCGAAAGCACACTATTATGTTGATTGCCGTTTCTGTCGATGCGCTGATACCATCCATCTGCCCAACCGGTATTGTCGATGCCGGAGTAGTTTTGGTACTGGCTGCGACTGTTTGTCGGCACACCGGGTCCGAATGTTGTTTGGTATTTAGGCATGTAAGCCACAAAGTCTCCGGTTAAGCTGGTGTTTATCTCAACTCCGAATCCTTGACCGCCTTTGCCGCTTTTGGTTGTGATCATAACCACACCGTTGGCTGCTTCCGAACCGTATAGAGCCGATGCTGACGCACCTTTCAGAATAGACATTGTTTCAATGTCTTCCGGGTTGATGTCCGCTAAACCATTGGATTGAATACGCTGATCTGTCCAAAAGTCATCGTTATTCGCATTCGCGTTACGGATAGGCATGCCATCTACAACAATAAGAGGCTGGTTGTTTCCGGTAATAGAGTTTAATCCGCGCACGTTGATAGAGATAGACCCTGTCGCGCCACCCGGAGCTGTTTGGATACGAACACCGGCAGCTTTACCGTAAAGAGCCGATCCTAAGTTGGGAGATGCGGTTTTCACCAGGTCTCCGGCTGCAATGGTGCTTACTGAATACCCTAACTTCTTCGCGTCTTTTTTGATACCTAAGGCTGTTACTACAACCTCGTCTAATTTTTGGGTGTCTTCCTCTAATGTGATATTAAGAACACTTTGACCTGTGTAGGCGATTTCTTGTGGAATATAGCCAATAAACGAAATTTGGATTATAGCTCCGTTGGGTATGTTTTCCAGTGTAAAATTACCATCAAAGTCACTGATGGTGCCATTTGTGGTTCCTTTTACAACGACAGAAGCCCCTGCTACAGTCCCCAGATTGTCTACAATAGTCCCACTTATCTTTCCGTTTTGCTGAGCAGCTTGTATACCCGGGTTTGCCGGAGTAAGTTCAGCATGCAGATTGCCCGAAAAAAGCAGGGCACCGGTAAGCAATAAAAGGCTAACAGGTTTGTACGATTTGAACATAGTAAATGATTTAAATTAGACATGAATAATGATTAAAATTCTGAAATTCTGAAAATGTTTTTAGTCTTGACGTTTAACTTATTTCAATAATTTGGCCATAGATTATAACAATTTTCTGCAAATCTATTTCAAAGCATAGATCAGCATGTCCACAGGCGTTTTTTTAAATAGTATATTGCGTATTGTGAACGATTTTGGCTATAAAACGAACGATATTACCCAATATATTTCTATATTTGCCGGGTTTTAAATGTTTAAAAATGCAAAATATTAACAAGTATTGTTTGATTTTAGTCATACTTTTTAGTTCTTTCGGGGCTTTTGCCGAGCGTTTTCATTTCAGAACGGTAGGGAGTCAGCAGGGGTTGTCGCAGGCTTCTGCTATTTCTATCTGGCAGGATGCTCTGGGGCGGATGTGGTTTGGCAATGATGCTTTGAATTGCTATAACGGGCAATCTACAGAGGTATATCGTGTGTCTGAATATTTTCCGGAAATTGAGGATTCGAATATTCATGGCCTTTGTGGTGGAGATTCTATGCTTTACTGTCTTGCCGAAGAGGCTGTTATAGGATATGACCTGATGACGCAGGAGTTTGTCTTCCCCGGAATAAAAGCCGTCTTTATCTCTGTTGTGGATAACAAGTTGTATTATGCTTCTATGGAGGGAGACCTGTTTGTGTATGACAAAGCGACCGATAGCAGTAGAAAAGTGTTTGGTTTTAGTCAAGGCACTTCCCGGATTTACACCTTTGCAGAAGAGTCGGAGACTATCTTTTGGCTTGGAACGTCTGATGGACTTTACCGGGTCGATTTAGATTCGGAA
The DNA here is from genome assembly GCA_036781995.1 of Massilibacteroides sp. Classification (GTDB taxonomy): domain Bacteria; phylum Bacteroidota; class Bacteroidia; order Bacteroidales; family Tannerellaceae; genus Massilibacteroides. Next base: position 6,115 of record DAIPZX010000109.1, read on the forward strand.
TTAGTATTGGTCTCCTATTTTGATCAGGATGTTGTAACTTCTTTGTTTAAAGACTCCAACGGAAATGTCTGGGTGTCATGCCGGTCAAAGAATATTCGTATAATAAGACCAAACGGACATGTCTCGGAATTGGTGTATGAGAATCGGGAGCAGGAAACTTTTATGCATGAAGCTTTTTGTTTTACGGAGGATTCGAGAGGGGCTGTCTGGGTGGGAACATTAAACGGGCTTTATCAGGTAATACCTCCTTTAAGAGAGAAGCCTGCCCGCGTTTTGGAAGATGCGTTGATGGCGGAATTCTCTATTTATGCCTTGTTTACGGATAAACAAGGAACTATATGGATCGGTCCTTATTACGGAGAAGCGCGTTACTTTAATCCGGAAACGGATAATTATACGCTTTATTCCAGTCATGAGAATATACCGGAAAGTTTACATGGGGTTGTTTTGGGAGATATCGTAGAAGACCGGGATGGATACCTGTATGTTTCGTCTGAAGGTAGCGGCGTTAATATCATATCGCCCGATGAGCGCCAGATCAAACACATAAAACGCTCTTCTCATAAGTTGCCGCACAACAAAATTCGCTCCATGTACTATGATTCGGAATATAACCGGTTGTTTATCGGTACTTATATGCGAGGACTTGCTTATTATGAACGAAAGACGGATAAAATAGTCAGGATAGCCGGTGATTCATTAACTTCCAGATATCAGAGAATAATTGAGGAGATTATTCCTTATGAAGATTATTTGATTTTACTCACTCAGGACGGACTGTTTAAAATGAACAGGAAATCATTGGTCATATCCTCCTTGTTCAGTGATGAAGAATTACGAAATCTATCTTCCGGCATATCCCGTACTGTTTACTTAGATGATAAGGGTGTGTTGTGGATTTCTTCATTAAAGAACGGGTTGTTTACTGTCGATATGAAAACATCTAAGCTGTTATCTTTTTATGGCGACGGGTTGAATCCGGAGAGCGTAATACCCAGCGCGGTTATCAGCATTTGCGGAAATTCAAAGCAAGGGTTGTATTTTGCGACT